>CAZGLR010000001.1:0-206 GCA_964526635.1 uncultured Ignavibacteriales bacterium
AACAGTGCGTACCGACACAGGTCTGCCTGCCGGTATCTTTGAATGATATCGATGGCAATGGCGCCGGCTGTACCAAAATCAGTGGACCGGGAACTCTTTCCGGCGGCCAGTGGTGCTATACGCCATCGGGTGATGAGGCTGTAACTGTCACTATTGAATGCACCGATTCCTGCGGTGCCGTATGTGAGGGCAGTTTCACCGCCACC
>CAZGLR010000001.1:216-43363 GCA_964526635.1 uncultured Ignavibacteriales bacterium
CTTCGAAATCAACGATCCGCCGGTCGCGAGTGCACCGGATGATACCACCTTCTATCTGCCGCAATTACCATCCGAAGTGTGTCTCGATGGTTTTGCCTGCACCGATCCCGAATTCAGCCTGGTGAGCTGTGAGATCGAGGGTGTTACCGGTACTCTGAATGGTAATGAAGTTTGCTTCGAACCTGAATGGGGCGGCAATACGATCACTCTCATCGCGGTCGATGACTGCGGCAACGCCGATACGGCGGTAACAGTAGTCATACTCGAACGTGATTATGACTGTCCGACGGTTCGTATCGAGAAGGTTGAGGGTGTTCTTCAGGGACATTATTATCCCGTGTCGATCACAATTGAAAACAGCCTGACTCCGTTGGGCGGATTTGACCTGCTGATCGCCTATGATAATTCAGCTCTGACGCCAACCGAGGTGCTGCCCGGTACATTCCTTGATGACTGCGGCTGGGAATACTTCACTTATCGGTTCGGCGCCAACGGCAACTGTACCGGTTGTCCCTCCGGCATGCTCCGAATTGTCGCTATTGCGGATATGAACGATGGCCCCAATCATCCGGATTGTTACGCACCAGGCACAACCGATCCGGAGGAAATCGCCCGGATCATCTTCCTGGTCACCAATGACCGGACATTCGAATGCCAGTATGCGCCGGTGACCTTCTTCTGGTACGACTGTGGCGACAACTCGCTGTCGAGTATCTATGGCCAATGGCTCTATCTTGACAACATTATCTATGACTTCGAGGGCAATATCATCTGGGATGAGCAGGATGATGCGACCTATGTTAACGCCAATCGGCCGTTGGGTCTTGGTGCGCCGGATTACTGTATGGTCGGCGATAAGGAAGTCCCGATTCGCTGTGCCGAGTTCATTTTCGGCGGTATCGATATTATCTGTGCCGATGAAATCGATGATCCCGGCGATATTAACATGAATGGCGTCGCCAATGAAGTTGCCGATGCGGTCATGCTGACGATGTACTATATCAACGGTATGAGCGCGTTCGGAGATCATGTGGAAGGTTCCATGGCGGCTGCTGATGTCAACCGCGACGGTATCACGCTGTCGATTGCCGACCTGGTGTATCTGGTGCGAATCATTACCGGTGACGCTATGCCATATCCAAGGCCGGTTCCGGATGGCGGTGTTGAAGTGACCGCGGCTGTCGATAATGGCCGCATGGTTGTCTCGTACTCCTCGCAGATCGAAATGGGCGCGATGCTATTGACCTTTGCGGTCGATGGTTACGCGGGTGAACCGGTTCGCCTCAACGGTGCCGCTGATATGGATATCACCTATGCCCGGCATGGCAATGAGTTGCGGGTTTTGCTCTATTCGCTTGAGACGAATGCGATATATTCCGGTGAATATGAGCTGATTGAAATTCCGGTCAATGGATCGATCACACTGACATCTGTCGAAACCAGTGATTATCAGGGAACGACAGATATCGAAGTGATTATGAGTTCACGTCCTGAAGCATACTCGCTGCGGCAAAATAAACCGAATCCATTTAATCCGACGACAACGATACAATTCGAATTGCCGCAAGCGTCGGACTGGACGATCACTATCTTCAACATTTCCGGTCAGATGGTTCGTGAGTACTATGGCGCTGCTCAGGCCGGCACAATCGACGTGGTCTGGGATGGCAGTGATTACAATGGCGAACGTGTCGCCAGTGGTATTTACTTCTACAAGGCGACCGCAGGAGTGTATTCCGAAACCAAGAAAATGGTTCTCATGAAATAAAAATGCAGGCTCGATGTAATACAGAAGACCCCCGAAATTCGGGGGTCTTTTTTTTGCCTGGGTATATTTTTTGGCTATCCCTTGTCAGGCGAGAGAAAGGCGTAAACTGAGGCTTCGTAATCAAGCCGAGGTCCGTGATACATTCGCAATGATGGCTGGACATAGCGGAAACCATAGGCGATGAGAATATCCTCCCAATCGCGTTTACCGTCGGGAACGGCCAGAATCAGCGGCAGATCGCCGTGGGATGCGATTGCCCGTTCAACCACTGTTCGAGCTGAAGCCATATCTTTCGCGATAATGGGCCCGAGCGCCCGGGCGCAAGACCCCGCCGGCCGTACCAGCCCGAAGCCGTTTAGTTCAGTCCTCTGTGAAACAGCAATGCAGCCACCATATTCATCTATCAGGCGCTGAAGTACGACCGTACGATCAATACCGGTCAAGGTTGCATCGAGCTCGCAAATCAAAGGTATATCTACCGGCGTATTTGCCGGCACAGGGGAAAGCGTCGGTGACCGATGGCGGATCATCCGCTTGGATACATATTTATCGCGAAAGCCGAGGCGACGGTACAAAGGTGCGGCGGCATAGACGGCATCGAGTTCAATATGGCGCACACTCAGGCTATCGAGATATTCCAGCGCATGAACCATAAGTTTGCGTCCCAAACCACGCTTGCGATATTCAGGATCGACCAGGAGATTGCCCAGAAAACCGTAGGCACGGAAACAGATACTGCAAATCATTCCGATTGGCCGTGAATTTAAATCGAGTACGAAACAGCCCTGGGGGTTCAATTCGACGAATCGCTGTATATCGGCCGGCAGAATATCCCAGCCTTCTTTCTCGATAGTCCTGACGGCAAATCCGACATCGGTGTTGGTCATCTGTCTGATGGTCATGAAGAAAAATATATGATGTTCTATATCCGGTGTAAAGACGTCCCGGGTCATCGAAAACAAAGGGGGTGTACCCGGAGTTTCGGTGATAATTGTTTGAAACTTATTAATCGTGCCGCAAAGTCTTGCGCCATGCGAAAAAACTCATATATATACAGGCGGCAAGAGGTTATTGTCCACGAAAGGAGAGGTTGTGAGTCTGGAAAAAGCACAAAAATTCGCCCGGGAAAACAACGCCGAATACATCGATATTAAATTCAGCGACCTGCCCGGCAAATGGCATCATATCACACTGCCTGTCTCGAGTCTGGAACAAAGTTTGATTGATCATGGTGTCGGTGTCGACGGCTCCTCGCTAACAGGGTTCGCTAAAATCGAGCGCGGCGATATGATCGCCGTTCCCGACCTCGAAACTATATTTCTGGATCCGTTCTTCGAAAAACCGACCATCTCATGTATCTGCGATATACTCGAAGTCGATATAGATATTTTGCCTTTTTCGCGCAATCCCCGGCGCGTCGCGGCTGCGGCCGAGGCATACCTGAAAAAGACACTGCCCGGTACCGAAGCTGTCATTGGTCCGGAATTTGAGTTTTACATCTTTGATAAAGTCAATTTCTTCCAGGGGCCCGAAAGCGCCTTCTACTTTATCGATTCGCTTGAAGCCGAATGGAATGCTGCCGACGACGAGGAAAGCCTTGGCTACAAAATCCAGTACAAGAAGGGGTACCATGCCGCGCCCCCCAGCGATCGCACATTTAATCTGCGCTCGACTATTACTTCCATGCTGGCTGAGGTCGGTATTCAGTTGAAGTATCATCATCATGAGGTCGGCGGCGGGGGACAGCACGAGATCGAAACCAAATTTGCGCCGCTCCGGACAATGGCCGACCGCTCGATGCTGGTTAAGTATTTCGTCAAGAACCAGTGTTTCCGTGAAAATCGCTCGGCAACGTTTATGCCGAAGCCGTTGTTCAACGAACCAGGTTCGGGGATGCATGTCCATCAGTATCTCGCTGATGACAAGGGATCGATTTTTTATGACAAAAACGGACCCGCGCAGTTTTCCGAGATAGGTCTCTGGTACATCGGCGGTATTTTGAAGCACGTTGACTCGCTTCTGGCTTTTACGAATCCATCGACCAATTCGTACAAGCGACTCGTACCGGGATTTGAGGCTCCGATCGGGGGGACCTTCTCGGTCGGCAATCGTACCGCCTGCATCCGTATTCCCGGATACCAGCGCGATCCCAAAACAATGCGCTTTGAATTCCGGCCTCCCGATGGTACCATGAACCCCTATCTGGCCTACGCTGCTATGCTTATGGCCGGGCTCGACGGCATAAAAAACAAGATCGATCCGGGAGATATGCTCGATAAGAACCTGGACGAACTTCCGCCCGATGATCTGGCTAAAATTCATATGCTGCCGACATCGTTGACCAAGGCACTCAATGCGCTTGAAGCCGACTACGATTATCTCCTGACCGATGGCGTTTTTACCCAGGATTTGATCGAACACTGGATTACCCTGAAGAGCAAAGAAGTCAACGCTATTCGCATCAGGCCGACACCGTATGAATTCGAGCAGTATTACGACGTGTAATTGTTGAAGCACATGTCTGCGGTGCACCGGTCATATCTGCTATGGCCGGTGCCATCGGTTTGGATGATCATGCACCTGAAAGAAGATTACTCTCTCTCCAAATGCTGTAATCCGCAGCAGGGCGATGATATTGTCGGCTATCACAGTTATACCGGCCCGATCAAAGTGCATAAAACAGGTTGCTCGAATCTGATCAAGGCAGAGCAGGAACGCCTGGTTGCTCTCCGCTGGGAAGACATTATCGGCGAAGAAGCATTCGAACCCAGTGATGATTACAATAACTTAACCGATTTCGAGTTTGCCGTGATGCAGCACCATCGCGTCTATGGCGTCGATTATTCGCATAAAGTCGCCCGTATGATGGCCGCAGACCGGCAGGCGGTATTCGATGCCCACGCCAGCCTTCGAACACTGGGGATACTCGAACGCGTCGAGCCGAGGATTATCCAATATCGTAAAAATATTGTCGATAATAAATGGATCAAGCACCGTAATCATACTTATTATCAGTTGACAGAGAAGGGCATTAAATATCTGGAATACTGGTTGCGCCGTTCTGGCAAAGCCCCGGACCATCGTTAACACGATCGGGCAAATGTAATTTCAGGGACAGCAGGGGCGGGGGCCGCCCTTGAAGACATAATTGATGAGATAGACACCATCGCCGACATTGACCGCACCATCGCAATTGGCGTCACCATATTCGACAGGATCAGGCGCCGGGCCGCCCTTGAAAACATAATTAATGATGTACACCGCATCGGCTACGTTGATCAATTCGTCCCGATTGGCGTCGCCACAATCCAGCCAGATGTCAAAACAGAAGGGACCATAGACATCAGGCACGAATGTCTCGCCCTCGATATCGACAAAGACAAAGGGAATCGACGGCATAATATTGACACTGTCGATGCATAGTATTCCGGTCATGCCGGTATGAAGTTCAGGGATAAAGCGGACTCTGGCGATTGGCTCCAGTGGTCCCGGCTGCATGCCATTGAAAATTGATACGCCGCTGAAAGATAGCGTATCAGGTGAGAAACCGTCCATATCCACTTCGGCGATTATAAGCCCGGTCAGATCCCAAACTTGCCCCGGCGGGTCCATTCTGCCACCGACGATTGAACCGATAGCCGATAGTCCGGTTCCGGGGCCATCGGGTCCCCAGCCGTTCGACAATCGTTCCCAGGTCCAGGTGGCATCATCGGACGTCGTCACCAGATTGATTGATAAACCGCCAAGCAGGATTTCATTGCGCACCCATATACGGATATCATAGAGTTCGCCGGAGTAGAGCGCGTCGACAGGATCAGCTTTACTTGCCTGAACAATATCAATATATACCGAATCACCCGTTTCGCAGGCATCACCGATGCCGTCGCCATCGCCGTCAACCTGACCACTGTTGGGAATATCGGGACAATTGTCTATATCGCCGCAGACATTGTCGCTATCTATATCATCGTCGGGATCATTGGGACAGATGTCGCAGACATCGCCCAGTCCATCGGCATCGGAATCAAACTGATCAGGATTATAAATATCCAGGCAGTTATCGCTCGGACAGGTGTCGGTTGCCGTCCGGGGATCGCCGAAGCCGTCGCCATCGACATCATCACAGAAGTCGCAGATATCTCCGATACCATCGAGATCTGAGTCTTCCTGTCCCGGATTGGGTTCATCCGGGCAATTATCTTCATCGCAGGTTGATGCCGCAAATCCCGGGTCGCCAAAGCCATCGTCATCAGAATCGGTACACTCGTCGCAGGCGTCGCCGATGCCGTCGTTATCAAGATCGGCCTGACCGGCATTGGCCACCTCCGGGCAATTATCAACATCGGCGCAGTACGTATCGTTGTCGACATCATTCAATGAGTCCAGCGGGCAGGTATCGCAGATATCGCCGATACCGTCATTATCGCTGTCCAGTTGATCGGAGTTGATATCATCGGGGCAATTATCGCAACTGTCGCCGACCAGGTCGGCATCGGAATCGAGTTGATCAGGGTTAAATACAGTCAGACAATTGTCGCAGGAATCTCCGACCAGATCTGAGTCAACATCTTCCTGCAGAGCATTGGCGATAGTCGGGCAGTTATCACAGGAATCGCCGATCAAATCGAAATCAATATCTTCCTGATCAGGATTGAATATATCATCACAATTATCGACGTCGCCGCATATAGTATCCCCATCGATATCGTTTAGCGAATCCAGAGGACAGGGATCGCACGCATCGCCAAGGCTGTCCAGATCGGTATCCAATTGATCACTGTTGGCGCTGTCGGGA
Source organism: uncultured Ignavibacteriales bacterium (assembly GCA_964526635.1). GTDB lineage: Bacteria > Zixibacteria > MSB-5A5 > GN15 > JAAZOE01 > CAZGLR01. The sequence goes on from CAZGLR010000001.1 coordinate 6,780, forward strand.
CAGTTGTCGCAACTGTCGCCGACCAGGTCAGCATCGATATCAAGTTGATCAGGGTTAAAAACGGTCAGACAATTGTCACAGGAATCACCGACCAGATCGCCATCGGTATCTTCCTGGAGGTAGTTGGTGACAGTGGGACAATTATCACAGGAATCGCCCAGCGGATCGCTGTCGGAATTGAGCTGCATCGGGTTGTATATATCCGGGCAGTTATCGAGGGTATCGTTTACGCCATCGCTATCACTATCTGGATTACACATGAGAACCTGCTTGACCATATTGTAATCCTGACCGACAACCGTCGAAATCGGTCGCCAGGTACCGAAGCGGTAGACTGTTGTCCGCTGCGTTCCACAGACACCATTGTCCATCGCCAGGCCCAGAATTGCATCAGGGTCATTGTCCCGATTGGCCCGGCAGCCCAGATGAAAATCGCCGGTAAACATAAGTCCCAACTCGGTAACATCAAGTGTCACGAGATCGGGATAAAAAACCAGCGAATCGAAAGGCACGGTAGTGAAATAAATTACACTGTCCAAATCAGGGAATCCGGAACTGTCGGCCCAGATATAGACATCCATATCGGGTACCCCCTCGGTTTTATCGGGCGACAAACCGATCTTGATTTCACTAAGCAGGGTATCGCCGTCGATCGGGGTGAACCGGGTTGCTACGTATTGAGCCAGATTCGGGATTTCAAAAAAATAGGTCGGGCTGCAATAATAGCGAATATAAATACAGGAATAGTCTTGATTGTCGGCAGTCAGTGGGGCCGACAGTACGATCAAACCGATGCAAATCGTCAATAGAAGCGATCCGATCAAGCGATATGAAGGCATCAATAAACTCCCGTGGTCCTGCGGCGGTGTCGGTGAGGAGACATCGTGTAGTTATCAGTATAATACGCGTATATCATTGTGTGTCAAGCACTATCACAGCGCCGCAGAGAATTGGTTCGCCTTTTTTCAGTATCGGCCATCCCACGAGAGTTGTTGACCCCACAGGCCTGTTTTAAGATATTAATAATCATGAGATAAAGCCTATGTATCCCTGCCAGGATAGCCAAAAGGGGCGTAGAGATGTCGAGAAAGGAATGTATTGAATTATGGCCAAAATGAGATTGGTTTCCTGGAATGTCAATGGCATTCGCGCCGCCCATCGAAAAGAAGCCTTTCAATGGTTTTACCGGGAAAAACCGGATATCCTTTGTTTGCAGGAAACAAAAGCGCTGATCGAACAGTTTCCCCGGGAACTGGCGGTTATCGACGAGTACACTGTACACGCCGTTTCGGCCGTCCGCAAGGGGTACAGCGGGGTGGCAACGCTCTCCCGGTTGGAACCAAAGTCGACGACGCCCGGGTTCGGGGTCACCCGGTTTGATGATGAGGGGCGTACGCTTATTTCCGATTTCGGTGATTTCACCCTGTTAAATGTGTATTTCCCCAATGGCAAAGCCTCGCCGGAACGCTTGAAGTACAAACTCGAATTTTATGATGCCTTCCTGGATTATGTTACCACCCTGAGAAATGATGGCATCCCCGTGATTATTTGTGGCGATGTCAATACCGCCCATATGGAAATCGACCTGGCCCGGCCGAAGGAAAATGAAAAAATATCCGGCTTTCTGCCCGAAGAACGCGCCTGGATTGACCGCCTCGTCGATGCCGGCTTTCTGGATACATTCCGACTGTTTACCACGACCGGAGGGTATTATTCCTGGTGGGATATGAAAACGCGCGCGCGGGAACGGAATGTTGGCTGGCGGATTGATTACTTCTTTATCAGTGAGGATCTGGCGGATCGGCTGATTTCGGCGGAGATCCATGCCGATATCATGGGTTCGGATCATTGCCCCGTCGATATTGTCCTCGATATATAACCCGAAAAGCGTCACTTAATCCGAAAAAAAAGGACCGGTCAGCAGACCGGTCCTTTTTGGTTTTATATTATACCCGGGCAGGGATTACTGCTGGGCATCGATGTGACACGGTTCCGCACCGCCACGGAAGACATAGTTCACCAGGCGAACCACGTCACCGATGTTAACTTCGTCATTACAGTTAGCATCGGCGGTTTCCAGGATACGCGGAGCCTGGCCGCCCTTGAAGACGTAAGAGACGATAAAGACAGCGTCACCGACGTTTACCATGCCGTCAAGGTTCGCATCACCGGAAACGTGACCGACGAACATGACATCACGGATAATCGACATCGGCGAGGTGTCGTTCATCTCACCTGCGATTTCATAAGCCTGGATAGTAGTATCCCACAGGATACCATAGCCGGTGATGAAGTCGGTCAGGTTGAATTCCATCGTCATCGTACCATCAGTAAGATCCATAGCCGTCGGCGTCAAACCATTGATGGTCATTGTGCCCATGTTCATCTGATTCGGGTCGTAGCCGTCATCAGCAGTGATATAGGCAATACCGGTCAGCGGTTCGATCGCGAACTGCATCAGTGTGTAGACCGGATCCGGAACAAAGGTAACCGGTTCTTCATCGGCCACAGTGATAGTCACCGGAATGACATCGCTGCCCTTGTTGCCGGTATGGGTCAGGACCACATTGGCTTCATAGGTGCCAAGTTCGAGGCCACCCATATCATAGGCCAGGGTCAGCCCAAGCGAGCCTTCACCCGGAACCGAACCGGTAGCCGGAGTTACGCTGAGCCAGTTCAGCGGCGGGGTGAATTCATACACCTGAATAGCGTCGATCGAGAACTGAGCGCCATCATAACCGTCATATACGAACGCAACCTTCACGTTCGATTCGCCTTCGAACATGGAGAGATCAACGACCGCATTGTACCAGGCCCAGTTATCGAATTCACCGTAGTTGTCGCTGTTCCAGACTTCCATCGGCCAGGTCGCACCACCATCGATCGACACCCATATCTGCAGGTCACAGTTGTCATAGGGATCAACCGACCAGTAGTAGCTGCCCAGGAACCAGAAGTCGAGGGCGAACGTACCGGCGGACAGATCGAGAACCGGCGAAATCAGCCACTCACTCTGTGGACCGGCATAGGTCTCATCATAATAGCAAGAGGCATTGTAGGCGCCTTCGTATGGATCGTAGTTGTCGATTTCCCAGGTATACGGGTTATTCGACTCAAGTGTCCAACCGGTTGGCGGAACAACGCCACCTTCGAAGTCTTCGGTCAGGATTGCCGTGGCATCCTTATCGAAGTTATCGACATAGCCGTCACCGTCATTCGGGTTCGACTTCACAGCCAGATCAGCACCCGGACCACCACCGACAGCCGTCGATTTCTCGACATACTGAACTTCGGAGGAGAAGTTGATGGCAGCCGTGCCATCAGCCGTGAGCGTCACCGCTGTGTTACCGGTCGCATTCGGCAGAACATTGCCGAAGTCAACCGAGGTCGGATCGATGATCAGATCGGAAACTTCACCACCGACATTGATGGAGTAGTCTTCGACTTCACCATAGGAGGTGACACCGCACGGTCCCGGCATGGTGGAGTAGCTCAGGCGGACACGCATACGGGTTATGCCCGGAAGCGCCTCAACGGGCGGAGTGATTGTGCCGACATACGGGCCGGCGCCACTACCGGAAACCACCAGTTCGTTGGCATCATCAAAGTCAAGATCCTGGTTCCAGTCGACCCAGACAGCGCCGAGGTCAGAACTGTAGGCATTGCCGATCGTGACAGTGATGTCATAGCCGACACCATACTGCATCGTGGCAATCTGACCGGTAAAGTCAGCGTAGCCGTCGCATGCAGTGGTATTATTGATTTCAGCCACAGTCACGTTTTCGATGAATTCATCGCAGCCACCGCTGGCCGAGCAATAATCCGGCAGACAGAATTCACCGGTGACATCGATGACATAATCACCGTTGTAGTAGTATGTATCCGCCGGATAATCCGGATGTTCGGCCAGCACCGGCAGGTAGTACGTACCAGCATCGAGGCATTCGAAGAACATCGTAACGTTGCCGTTACCGCAGATATCCCAGTTGGTCGAGGTCGCAAACAGGAGTTCGCCACCGGCTTCACACGGGCAATCCTGCGCCAGAACGACATAGACCAGTTCAAAGGCCGGAATGGTGCCGCAGTATTCGATGGTAACATCCATCGAGGTCGGCAGTGTGAAGGCCTCCCAGACATGACCATTGTCTTCCAGCAGAGTGCATTGGTTGGTCGCACCGGTGTTGTAACCGCTGAAAGTCTCGGTCACGCCGTCGCTTAACGTAACCGGAGTCACGTCTTCGCAGTTATCGTTCGCCGGAAGCGGGAGACACGGGTTATCGGTACAGTTCTTCGTCGCATCGAAGCTGCCGCCGAGATCATTACATTCGTTCTGGGAAATATCAAGACAGGTCAGGTCGGGCAGACAGCAACGTCCGATTTCCTCACCGCAGATCGTGATATTGAGATCGAATGAGGGGATACAATCCGGTGACGGCCAGGTGTCGATAATGACATAATACAGGCCGGTCTCGAGAGTAATCTCTTCGATCGCATGAGCACCCGAAGAAGCCGTCGATGAAGCGATACACGGATCGACATCGCCACAGGCGTCGGCAATCATAATACCAGTCCAGCCGGTTCCCAGCGGATCGAGTTCCAGCGTCAGGCACAGCGGGCCCTCGACATCGAGTTCATATACAATGTCTTCGCCGCCGTCATACGAACCCAGACAGGTATTGGCATAGTTGTTGCCGCGGCCACAGGTGTAGTTGTTGTTGGTGTAGATACCATCAACAGCGTCATCCGGCATCTTGACCAGATACGGATCGTCGCAGTTGTCACCAGGGGAGAGCGGAACGCACGGATTATCGGTGCAGTTCAAGTCGCCATCCCAGTCACCACCGAGAGCAAAACAATCGCCTTCGGTCATGTCACCGCAATCCGGGGCATAGGGATCGCCATAACAGCAACGACCCACCGGCGGGACAGCACCTTCGATAGTGACGTCGAAGTCCGGAATGCAATCCGGTGACGGCCACGTATCGAGAATCATGTAATACGTACCGGCCGCCAGGAAGACCGGCTCGGAAGAATAGACACCACCGCCGGTATTACGGAAGTAGGTAATACAGGTGGCGTCGACCGGCGGACATTCCAGACCGATCTGGCAATAGGTCCAGGTGGTACCCTTCGGATCGATAGTGACGACTACAGTGGTGTCTTCATACACGGTGAGTTCATAGACAATGTCTTCACCGTTGCCATAGTAGTCGTTATAGCACATATCGGTAGCCGGATAGGCATTGCCACGGCCACAGGTATAGTTACCAAGATCAGTGTAGGGCAGTTGATCCGGAATATCAACTTTGATAGGATCGGTACAATCATCACCTTCGGAGGCGACAAAGCAGGGATCCTCGGCGCAGGTAACACCCGGATGCCAGACACCGGTACCGCCATACATGGCCAGACAGGTGGCTTCATCGGTATCATCGGTACAGGTGCCGACTGCCGGATCACAGCAGGCGCCGGTGGACATATCCGCGCAGGAGACATTCAGGACGCCTCCACCGGAAGCCGTGCCGTAGCCACCGACTTCAACCAAATAGCTCTGACCGGCTACAACCGAGAAAGTGACTTCCGATTGCAGACTGCAAAAATCGTCGTTGCTGGCCAACAGGGTGGTCAAACCGCAATCGCAGCCATCATAGACGGCCAACTTGGTATCGAAACCGGAACCGCACAGGCTGACCGTAGCTTCGCCAGTACATGTAGCGGTATAGCAATACCAGATGTTCGGCGAACCGGACGTATACCCGGCGCCATCGGCAGTCGCCTGGCTGGTGTTGAAAGCCAGATCGATAACATCACCGATTGCTTCGGCGTCGGCGCAATTGTCGTTGTCCGGAGGCACGACTTCTTCAACCGAGACGGTGAAATGGAAGTCGAGTTCTTCATCCGGGCCGTCAATCGTCGAACCGGAGACTGCATAATAAACAGTCGTCGGACCGGCAATGCCGTTCCAGTCGATCGACGGAACATCATACGGATCACCACAGTTATAGAATTGGCCACCCGAAAAATAGATGAAACTGGTTTCATCACATGAACAATCGGTATGCAGGGTAGCGCTGATGCTGTACAGCTCAACCGGCTGCCCGCAGAAATCGATGTTCACATTATTGGTCCCATACGGCAGCTCAAGGGCATACCATACGTCAATACGGTCCGGGAGCGAGACCGGACAACTTGTTGTTGCGTCCACTGTCGAAGCATCCACAACCGCGGGGAACGTGTTGAGGACGATCGCATCGGCGCACTCGTCATTGGCCGGGACTTTTTCGCCCGGGGTCGGAGTCCAACCGGTGCCCTGACCCGTATAATTCGGGTTCGTCAGGGTTTTGGGACGATTTGCCTGGGCTTCTTCCCAGGCAGCAATACGGTCTGCCTTTTGTTCGGCAATCCGAGCTTCCTCTTGCTGAATGGCAATATCTTCCTCGTCTTCACCGACGACCGGGACATAACTTTCTTCATGTTCCGGGGCGATGTTGGCATTCGGCGAAACCGATTTGAAAATATAAATCGGCTTTTCTGCGGCCATCGCAGAAAGACCAAATGCACAGACCAGGAGAATAGTACAGAAGAGGATAAATGCATTGTGTGCCTTTACCATGTACGTACCTCTCTGAATAGAAGTGGTTTGGGTTAATAAGGATGGTTTATGTATTCGTTTATTACGCATAGTTATATCCAGACAAAAAGACAACCTCCAATTTATGGATTGGAATAACACAGGAAATTACATGACTTTTATCTCCCAACATCGTCTGCCACATTCCAGGCATGACAGCATTGCACTGCCGAAAGAGTGGAATCCCGCGTAATTAACGGTCGTATTTGTTACCTGAAAGTATGTGTATTCTGCCTCTTAACATAAGGTAGAAAGAAAAACCCGTTTACGCAAGTAAAAATACACACTTTTCCTGCCTGGTCTTTGCCTGCGGCGTGGCGGAAACACGGCCTTTAGGCCGCTTTCCGCCATACCAAAAAACTGCGATTTATTTCACCATTATGGGCATTGCGGCGCTGGACCACTATTGAAGACATAGTTGATCAGCATAATCGCATCACCCACGTTGACATCATGGTCGGCGTTCGCATCACCTGCCTCAGGCGGTATCGGCGCCGGACCGGATTTGAAGATGTAATTGATCAGGTAGATGGCATCGGCCACAGTGATGTCGCCATCACCTGATGCGTCTCCACAGGTATAACTTTCGATAGCCAGTGAAACCGGTATAATCACACTCGGGGTGGCCGGATCATTGGATGCAATAGAAACCTGGCCCGTATACACGCCGTCGCCCAGTTCTTCGGAACTGAAGGTGATTGTCAGGCTGCCCGATGACATGGGATCGATAACACCGCTGCCCGGTGACACCGACATCCAGCGGGCGGCCTTGAACGATATCGCCAACTCGTCATGAACATAGGCGGCATTGTATGTCACAGTCAGGCCGTCGGTACCGTCGCTGTTTTCTATCCCGATGGTGGCCGTGGCTAAACCGCCGGCTTCATCGCCGGGATCCATTGACTGGTACTGCAGGACGATCTGACCATTGGGATACAGAACCGCCTGGAATGTCAACGATCCGGTGCCACTCGGGGATTCGTAATACGGCACGCCTATAAAGCTCACGATGAAGCGCTCGTTGACCGCATCATAGTAATACATGACGTCGCCATACTCGGCGACATCGAGGTCAGACCACCAGAGGGCAATCTGGTCGTTTGGCGTGAGCGTATTCGGCAGGGCCGAATTGTACCGCTTGGTGCTTGGGGCGCTAAAGGTGATCATACCATTGGAACCGATATATAAGTTGTCATAGCTGTTTTCGTAGAAGGGGAACGTAAATCCGATGGGTATCAGGTCACTGGCATCATCATCACCCAGGGTCAGGGCACTGCCGACCGTGCTAATGTCGATCCAGTCATAGGCAATACCGACTCCGGCATCGCTGTCAACCCAGCCGTAACCAAAGTTATCAGGCCCGCCGGCACCCTTGTCAATGGGGGCATATTGCGGTTGTTCCGGGTCGCCCTTGTCACCAGCGGGAAGGTATCCGGTCAGGGTATTGTCGTAAGTTTCGACCGGTGTCCCGGCAGCCAGCAGCATCTCGCCTTTGCCATCGAACATCTGGCAGCCGGCGGTGAACTCAAGGTATCCGGGGCCGTTGTTATTGACCGTAACAACCTGCTCGGAGCTTTCTCCGGTTCCAAGTGATTCGGTAATCTCGACCGTGGGCACGTCAATCGCAGGTGCAAACAGGTGCAGAGTCACCGCGATGGAATCCATGTCACCGCCGATGTCATTGGACATATACAGCAGCTGGCCATAATGATCACCCGGCGGCATACCGGTGGCATCGAAATGCAGCGGGAAGTCGATACTGCCTTCCGGCGCCACGAATTCACGGTCACCGGAACAGGTCAACCAGCCGCAATCACTGGCAAAACGGATACGCAGGGTGGCATCGACACTGTTGTTGTGCACAGTCAGCATATAGGTTGACGTGTCGCCTGGCATCAGGCTGTCGCAGATGTTGTCAATGTCAAAAGCAACTTCGGCAAACGTCAGCTCACCGTAGCCGCGTAACATCAGATCATCGATATTCCAGCCACAGAAATTGTAGGATCCATCGGTCGAACCGATGCCGAATCGAATCCGGAAGTCGGGGTTGTAATCGGCGTATTCGCTGACATCGTATTCCTGACGGCTCCATTCGCTTTCATCAATATCACTGCTGCCGTTTTCGTAAATCGTTTGCCAGGAAGTGCCGTCGAACACCTGGAGATAGACATTGTCGTAGTTGTCCTTTTCAATGCCCAACCAGCGATAGAATCCGAGAATACAACCATGGAAATCACTGCAATCGATCACCGGCGAGGTCACCCACTGCGTCGATGTTATGCCACCGTTATAGTCACCGCCGCTGCCGGCAGTGAGATCATTGCCGAGCACACCGTTGTCGCCGGTGGGGGTATGATCCTCAGCCGGGTCGGGCCCACCGTGGGAATCACTACCACTACCGCCGGTGGCGGCGCCGATAGTCCATTCGCCGCTGCCGCCCAGACCGGTCCAGCCCTGGTCGAAGGAGAAGTCGTCGGCAAAGAAGGCGACACGGTCACCGATGATGATTGTGAAATTAACCGTGGCAGCATAACCATTGTCGCCGGTGATATCGAGCGTAAACGACTCTTCGTAGCCCAGCGGAGTGGCTCCCGAGGCCTGAATCACAAACGGATTCATCTCATTTTCAGCTGATCCGCCGCCTATAATAGTACCGAATGAACCGGTGGCGCCGATGGCGGTCACGAAGGCATCGCCCGGGGTGATTGTCCCGGCCACATTGTCGGCCTGACCGCTGCCGTTATTCATAAGCGAAACAACCAGGTTGACTGTTTCGCCGGGATCGCAGACACCATTGCCGTTACCGTCACCATCATCAATCATAAAGGCAAGGAATTCGACAGCCGGGGCATGAGCCGTATGCTTGAAAGTACTTGACCAGGAACTGTCGTTGACATCGGTCATCGTGACGATGAATTCGATCTGGTGACCGTCGGGAATTGTCCCGGCAACATCAAATGCGAACGCATTCGAGGAATACGCCGTACCGTTGTTTCCAACTATATCGCCGAATGATTCGGTATCATCGGTCAGCATGATATACGGATCGCTGGTCGTCAAAACCGCCGTCACACCGACAGCATCATCGGGACCGACGTTTTTAATCTGAAGACCAAGAACGACCGACTCGCCAAAATCAATTTCACCATTACCGTTACCGCCGGAGAAGTCATCAATTTCATCGAAATCGCGAACGACATATGGTCCCTCTGGCGTAATCACCTGAATAGTACCAATATGTGGTTCTTTGAACTGGCCGGTGATGACAATGGAGGCCTCGCATGGCTGCGCAAACGGCTGCAAATCAATATCGACCGAACCGCTTGTACCAACATAGGCCTGACCATAAATGACTCCGTCGTATGAAATACCTACATACGACGCCGGATCAGCGGTGACAGTTATCTGGTTCTGGGAGAGGACCATCGCATCCGGATAACCGACATTGTTGGTCGTGGGTACACCCATATAGGTCATCACCGATGGATCGCCCATGATGTGATAGGCTTCCCAGTAATAAGTATCGCGGCTGCTGCCGGCTTCGCTTACGGCCATGCAACCGATGAAGTTGATCGCATCGTTGGTAATGTAATGATCACTGACCGGTTCGCCATGATCATGGAAAACACCATCATAAGCACCCAGCCCGGTCTGTTCATAGGTCGGGCCGGCGCCGATAACCGGGCCATTGCCGACGCCCCACCAGTAGTCTTCATCCCAGTAGGTGGAGTTGGTGGCGCCGATAAAGCCGATACCGCCGCGACCCTCGATCTGGAGAAATGCCTCACCAAAGCATGGTGTCGAGTAATTGCTGCCAAACGTGTTCGGCAAACAGCAGTTGCCGATCCCAAGCAGATATTTGTTATAGTTGGTCAGGCTTGGAATATCGCTGGTCACAAAGCTCGGGTCGGCCCAGCCTTCATGGCTGCAATGGGCCGTGTAATTGGCCATCGCCACACCATCGCTGATCGTCTGCTTCATCGCCGCCGAAACGCCGGAACCATCGGACGCGGGGTAGAGCCAGACATTGGGGTAGATGCCGTGATCTTCATTGAAATACAAACTCGTACCGTAGTTGATCTGGCCATTGCCGTGAGTGATAGCGTAGGTACCGTCTACACCCGCAACCAGTGTGACTTCATCGAGGTACGATGGGTCCGGCATCTCGTACCGCTCGTATTCAAGCGTTTTGTCAATCTGCGGCTGAAGCTGCGCGGCGTTTTGTGCCGAAAAACGGCCATAGTAGATTTCCGGGAAATCGTCTCCGGTAAATTCACAAAACGGCAGGTCCGTAATATGGCTGCCGGCGGTGCCGTCGAAGGCCGGAATCTGCTGATCATCACCGACGAACAATACAAACGACGGCGCCGGGTCAGTCGGTGTGCCATTGTTATACTGAGTCTGAATATATGATTTGATCTGCGAACTGCTTGACCCGATATCGTCGGTATAGGCAGTAACGACGGTAAAGCCCTTCTGGATTTTCCATTCAATAAACGGCGCCAGCTGGGCTTCGAACATCCGATCGGAGATTATCAGATACTTGACCGGATAGTTGGTCAAATCATCGCGGGTATCCGAAGTACCGTCCCAGTTTCCCAGCCGTTCATACAGTGGCTCAAAAAACGGCGAATAATGGGTGGTCTGAATCTCTTCGGTCAGACCCCAGTTCGGGGTCTGGTACTCAACCCGCACCGTGATATCTGAATAAACTTTGAGTACATTACGCCGGGGATCATACGAAAACGGCGCAATGCTGACATGGCCAATACGAACTGCACGCATAGTCCCCAGTACTTCAGCCTGAGCCGTCGGCAATTCGTAGAAGCCGGCGGTCTGATAGACTGATTCGTCGATTTCAAAGGGGATCGCTTCGGGATCATCGGATTTGGACACCGATGGCTGCACCGGTACGACCGGAACAGTAATGCCGAAATCTTCCAGGGCTATTTCAGTGGTCTCAAAACTTTCGACCTGTACTGAGAGGTTAGCCCCAAAGGGAATTGAAATCAGCCGATTGGCCATCGGGAGGTTCGGTTCACCTATACTGTGCGACCGAGTCATTCCCTTGACCGTGGCGAGGACAAAATCGCCGCCCTTGGTCGTAACCGGAATGAACTCTATATCCCCAACCTGAAGGCGAATACTGACGCCGTCGGCAGATTCATTAAACGCCTCAATTCGTGTTTTGGAATCATTCAAACTGACTGTGGGGTTTTCGGCGTAGACTGCGCCACACAAAAACACACAGACCAGCGTGAACATACACGCAAGCCGTAGCAATGTGTTCAAGACTACCTCCCGTATCTCTCTCATGTAAAATATCACATACGGGTATGCCAATACCCGAATATTTATTTAATTCAGCTGTTTGCCAAAAATAATGCTTCGTGCGAAGTATATGTTCTGCTCATTGCCAGCACCTGCTCAGGCCAAGATGCGTATTATTCTCCTACTAATCCATTATAATGATTTATAAGCGATTGTAAAGCGAAAAAGCCAAAATCATGGGTAGAAAACTGGTTGTTATTCAACTTATTACCCTAAAACAACTTAACAAATGTTGATCTTTTTTTGGGGATATTCTGCAACAATACAAAAGATTATGCTGTTGGTCAAAGAAGAATAATTACTGAAGCTACAGTTTATATAATCATTATAACGGATTGCTATATAATAATCTATGATTTTATGGCAGTAGCGCAGCAAAGGCGACCCGTGTACTCGGTTCGCCTTTGTCAATCGTGTTACTGCCCGGTTTTATCAGGGGCAACAGGGAGCCGGACCTCCCTTGAAAACATAATTTATGACATACACCGCATCGCCGACATTTAGACCGCTGTCGCAATTAGCATCGGCCGCCTCTTCCGGATCGGGGTTGGTTCCGCCCTTGAAGACAAAATTGATGATAAAGACACCATCGGCGACATTAACCGATTCATCGCCATTGGCATCACCACAGAGATAAGCCTGTTCAATTGATGCTGTCATCGCCCGCTGATCATAGGCGCCGATATTGTCGGTGGCCCTGACAAAAAACGGTATTTCTCCGGCCTGGGTAACTGTGCCGCTTACTAATCCAGCAGGTGAAAGGTTCAGTCCGGTGCCATCCAAATCGCTGTTTACATCGCTCCAAACCAGCGCTCCGGTACCGCCGGCTGCGACTATTTGGTACGATATTGGTTCATCGGTTTGGCCATAGATGATCGTATCCGTCGTAATGCTAACCGCTGCGTTAATCGTGAATGAATAGGGGCGTTCATCGATTTGTGAGGCCGTATCGCTGACTTCTGCGGTAAATGCTATTGGTCCGGATACCCCCGGCGTCCCCGAAACAAGGCCATCGGCTTGAAGTGTCAGTCCCGTTCCGGCAAGGTCGCCGTTTTTATCAGACCAGGTCAGTTGTCCCGTCCCGCCGGTGGCGGTCAGTTGTTGCGAGTATGGTATCTGGGCGGTCCAGTCAGGCAGTAGCTGGGTTTGGATCGATGGCGGATTTGAAACATGAATCGGCGGGAACACAATCAGGTCCACCCAGGCGCGATCACTGCCGCCGCTCCAGCCATAATCTTTGATATAGCGCCATTTGAATGTATGCGTACCTGGCTGGACATCGATTATTGCTTCTGTCCAGGGAACTGTACCGGAGGCTTCAACCTTCATAAGGCCGTTATCGTAGAAGCGGAAATAGTCAAAATCCTCTTCCGATGAAACCATGTAAAAGAATTTCAACTGTCCGGGGGCCAGAACGTCTACAGTGATTTTCATGTCCGTATATTTGCTGTCACCTATTGGGGCCGACTGTGCACAGTAATCGCCATTAAACGGCGGGCCGATGGTACCGACTGTCCAGCTTCCGGCACCACCTGACTCCCACGGCAACTGCGTGAAGTCTCCGCTTTCGAAATCTTCCACTGTCTGCCCGACGAGGAGCGTAAAGAAAAGACTGTCCGTATGGCCGGTAGCGGTGACATCGAGTCTGAAATCAGCCAGATAATTCGACGGACAAGAACCCGAAACCTCAAACTGATAAATCGCATCCGAAGTCTCGATACCATTGATGGCCGCAATCAGGGGAAAAGTCGAGTAATTCTGGGTTACCGTGATATAGGGATCATCGCTGGACAATATCGCCGATACCCCCGAAGCCGCCACCGCGCCGAGGTTTTCCATCGTGATGTGCATATACACGGTATCGCCGGCGCCGATCGGCCCGGCATCATTGCCGACATAGTGCAAAACAGGATCATTGGGCAATGGCGCCAGGGCGACATCGCGGCGCACTCCCTGTTCATAATTGACTACAATATTGTCGATCTGTTTGGAATAGTATCCCGGCGAGGAAACGACTATAGAATACGTCCCCGGCTCGATCAGACGATGATAATCACCGACATCGGGGTCGGTAAAGATACGAGAGCTGTCGATATCGGTGTCATGGTCAAGGACTTTAATTACTGCCGCCAATGGCTCCCCGGTTATTGAGTCGGTAACCACCCCTCGAATACCGTAGAGCCCCTGTTCCAGATAATTAAACAGGGATGTCCTCAGGTAATTCCAGTGGGCAGGTAACTGGCTGGCGCTTACAAGTTTGACATCAGATATTTCAGCTGTCACCTCGCGGCAGCCATACCAGTAATTCATAAAATCCTGGCGGCCGCCATCGATGGTATACCAGGCATAGCCGTTGGTGATACCGTCGTCGAAACCATCCATATATCCACTGGGGCTATAATATTGCGCTGAATCGGCGAATTGATGCCCGACATACTGCCACCAGGCATCATCCGGGCACAATCGTGACCAGGTATCCCAGGGATAGTTAAAGACCTCAGTACCACCATGGAAATTGGCCGAGATCGCGAATGTCTCCGCTTCGGCAAAAGCCATCATGGCCAGCGTTTCCGGTTGATACGGTCCATTGGGATTGGGACCGTCGTCAGGATCCGGGAAATTACGGTTCAGGTCGTAGCCATTGGCGTTTTGACGGGTAGCGCCATAGACAGAGCTGTTGCCACCGGCAAAAGTACCATCAGGATTCGCCAGCGGATTAATCCAGATTTCACAACTATCAACAAGACGGGTTGCCATTGAGTCGACGCCGTAGGTAGAAAGCAGCGAATCGGCCAACCGGAGCAGCATGACATACCCGGTCGTTTCGTCTCCATGCATGGTTCCGGTATACATTACCCCCGGTTCATCTTCTTCAATACCGACATTGTCCGATATTTTAAGAAACAGCATGTCCCGGCCTTCAACCGAGGTCCCAATATTAACCAACTCACATAATCCGGGATAATCGGCGGCAAACTGGGCCATCATCGCCAGGTAGGTCGGGTAATCCGGATAACTGTCCCAGGCCTGGGCGTCTTTGGTCGCAGGTTCAGTCATCATCTTCGGCTGAATCAGCGTTCCGGGATGCGGCAGCCGTTCGTATTCGATGTCGGCGCGTTCAAAAGCAATGCGCCGGCTGCCGACGACGTAGGCATAGACCGTGTCGCCGATAACATTGTCAATCGACATGATCTTAGAAAGCCGCACAATATCTTTGGGATGATCTATCTGAAGACGGATATACATTTCTTCGGGGGCCGCATATGCAGTCGAACCGATGAAAACCAAAATCAATAAAGCAAGGATGCACAGGCGTGTCATATTCAGGTCCTTTGCAGCGGTGAAACCATATGGTGATTCCGGCCGGTAGGAAAAAGCCGCAACATCACCATGTCCGTATTCTAAATCTCCAGTTCAAGATAGAGCTTTTCGCTCAATCGTCAATCCTAAATCCGGTGGTGGATTTGAGGCTTGATAAATTCAACGCAATGGATCGGCTTATGAAGCCGATCCAGTCAGTATTAGATTTTGTCATTCACACAGAGGTGCCGGGCCTGACTTGAAAATGAAATTGATCAGGTGAATGCAGTCGGCCAGATTGATATCGCCGTCGCCGGTGGCGTCCCCGGCCGCGGCCGGATCGGGGGCCGGACCACTCTTGAAGACGTAGTTAATCAGGAAAATTACGTCGGCAACATTAATGTCGCTGTCGGCATTGGCATCACCGCAGAAGAATCCGGTGGAAACAAACGTCTCAGCAAGATTGGAATAGGTACTCCACTGGTCCTCGGCATCTTTGGCCCGGATTTTGTAGAAATACTGGCCTGATGGCTGGTCGGTGACAGTATACGGGCTCGATGTCAGCCCATTATAAGACACTTCAGTCCCATAGGTACCGATCGGGGAAATGTCGTCGAAGAAGATTCCCTCCTCGGTGACATAGCTGTCTGTTTCGTATGAAAACCGAATGTATATGCTCTGTCCGGCAAATGCCGAAAGATCAAAACCAGCTTCAATCCATCCACCCACGCTAAAGCCGGTGATGCCGTTTCCACGGTTATTGCCGTTGGGATTATAATCAGTGGTGATAGTACCGGGCAGAGTCAGGAAATTCGTACCATCGCTGGAGACTTCGACATAGGCGTAATCCCAGTTGGTTTCTATTTCGTAATACACCTGGCAGGTCAGCGTATCGCCCGGCTGGACCGTATATGGCTGCTGGGTGACCATTCGCGAAATCAGATTATCGCCACTGCCTGAATAAAAACTTGTCGGCAGCGAGACTTTACGCAACACCGAAGTGGCAAAGCCCGCAGTGAACCAGGCGTCGAAATCGCTGGCCGGATCGGTGCCAGCCTGATAATCAGCCAACTCCAGAAGCTCGAATTCCACCGCCGGATTCAGGGAGTCAACGTGAATCCAACTTATATCGTAAGCCGATGCCGGTACCGTATCTGCAACTGTGAGTTCCGGTGCCGTCGGGGCGGCCAGTTTATAGACATTGTCGGCGACCCGAAGCAGGAAAAGATTCGGTTCAAGATTTTCCATGACAAGTTCGCTGATTCGGTATTCTTCCGGCCAGAAGCCATCGCTGTAGCCGCCGACCTCGAAGGTGAAGGCGAAGGATTTATTCTTGAGTGTTTGTTCGCCATAGTACCAGTCATCGGTGACGCCATTGGCCACGTACAGGCCCCAGGCCGGACCGGGATCATAGCCATTGAAAGCGACCATGGAGTCGCCCATGGCGGCGAAGATTTCTTCATCCGGAGAGTATAACTGATCATAGCCCCAGGGCCACAAAACCAGATTCGAATAGGAATGATACGTGACCGTGATAACAAACTCATGTGATATGGCCCAGTCGCGCAATGTCTGGGTTTCCGGTTCGGAAAAGGCCGAGGGACCACGATAGGTTTCAGATGATGGTGTCGGGGAGGAGCCATCGTTGTCATAGCCCCACTCGTAGCCAAAATTACGGTTTAAATCAACACCCCAGGTATTGGCATCGATCATCCGGCGGTTTTTTCGCCACATGCCACCGCCATTGGGCTCGATTACCTGATTATGATAGTAGCCATCGGGGTTAATCATCGGTACGAACCATATCTCCAGATTGTCAATATACCCTTGAATACGCGGGTCGAATTGATAATTCAGCGTCAGGTGATCTATGAAGTAAAACAGCACTTCCGGTGTTATAACTTCGCGGGCATGGATAGTGGCCGAGAACATGATCTCCGGTTCGTCTTCATCGATTTCGGGATTATCTGAGATTTTAAAAGCCCAGATATCGCGACCTTCATGAGATTGCCCGATACTAATTTTTTGCGACACGATATTCGGCGAGGCTGCAATTATACTGTCGATTTTGGCGTTGATCTCATCCAGTGTTTTGTATGCGCCCATAGCTTTGTCGGGCATCCGCGACTGATAAAAGGCGGGGAGATTCTCGTGGATAATCTCGATCTTGTAGTCAAGATCCAGCAAATTTCGGTATTGATCGGGGGAGACCACAATCTCGACATACTCCCCGGTCTTCCAGATTTCATCGAGATACATCTTTCCCAGTTCTATCCATTGCGGTTTGGAATCGGGAAATATCCGTATCTGCATTGGCTTGTCAGCCGCGGTGAGGGAGGCTGATGCAGTGAGTAATAACACAGCGGTGAAACAGATGACAGCAGTAAGTTTGATTCTCATGGTTTCTCCCACAAACATATTGGTCCTATAAATAATATACGGATCAGGTCAGGTCTGACAAGTGAACTCTTTGGGCCTGTTTTTCTCATCGGCAGGAATACCGGAAGTAACAAGAGGGGAGAAGCATATCCTTCTCCCCTCTGTTGTTTTCATGCTACTCAGAGCGGATTAACTCATTGTTGACAAATCGGTTCCGGTCCGCTCGAGAAGACGTAATTGACGATGTAAATGACATCGCCGACGTTGACGTTACCGTCGCCGTTGGCGTCAGCCGAAACCACCGGCGCCGGCGCCGGACCGTCTTTAAACACGAAATTCACAATATAGACGGCATCAGCAACACCGACTGAGCCATCACTACCGGCGTCACCGCACAGATAGGAGGCAATCGCCAGCGTTACCGGTACCGTTACCGTTGGATTAATCGGATCGTTGGTCTCGATCGTGATCTGGCCGCCATATGAGCCATCGGTCAGTTCAGCGGCATCGAATGAAACCGTGACGACTTCAGACGAGAACGGCTCCACGATACCTTCACCCGGCGCAACCGTCATCCAGCGGGCCGCCTTGAGCGCAATCGCCAGATTATCATGAACATACTCGGCGTTGTACGTCACTGTCAAACCGTCGAGCCCATCGGCATTTTCAATGCCGATAGTGGCGCCGGCCAGGCCTGCGGCTTCGTCACCGGGATCCATGCTCAGATATTGCAGGATTATCTGACCGTTGGGATACAGAATTGCCTGGAATGTCAGCGAACCGGTGCCGCTGGGCGATTCATAGAACGGCACCCCGACAAAACTGGCAATAAACCGTTCGTTAACCGCATCAGCATAGTAATAGACACTGCCATATTCAGCGACATCGAGATCATCCCAGAATATTGCAATCTGATTGTTTGGTGTTAACGACGCCGGCAGAATGGTATTGCTGCGTTTCGTCGATGGCGCACCGAACGTCAGGTGACCATTGGACCCGATATAGACCGTCGTGTAGTTGTTTTCATAGAACGGGAAGGTAATTCCCATGTTGATTTCGCCGGTGGCATCATCGTCCGTCAATGAAACGGCGGTACCGACTCCGGAAATATCGACCCATTCAAAGGTCGGACCGGCGGCGTCATCACTATCGATCCAGCTGTAACCGAAGTTATCCGGCCCGCCGGCACTTCGCCCGACCGGGGCATGATATGGTTCGGCCTCATCGCCCTTATCATTGACCGAATAGTACCCGACAACTTCCGGTGCCTGGGGCTTGGCCACAATATCACGCTTGCCGTCAAACATCTGACATCCGGCGCTCCATTCCAGACGGCCGGGGCCGTTGTTATAGAGCGTAAACTCCTGCATCGAGGTCTCACCATAGCCGAGTGTCTCGCTGATTTGGGATGTCGAAACAGCACAGGCCGGAGCGTACAGATACATCAGTACCTCTAAGGTATCGTATTTGCTACCGATATCATTCGAGGCATAATGCAGTTCCCCGATATATTCGCCCGGATCCATACCGGCGGCATTGAAGGTCACCGGGAAGATCAACGAATCGCCGGGAGCGATGTATAATTGATCATCATTGCAGTCGATCCAATATGTACTGCTGGAAAAACGGATTCGCAGGGTGCCATCAATGCTCAGGTTGCGGACAACCAGTTCCGTCGAACCCATGTCGCCCGGCATAAGGCTGTCGCAGACGATATCGGAGCCGAATTCTACTTCGCCGAAGGTCATTTCGCCATAGCCGCGGAGTTCGAGATCATCGATATTCCATCCGCAGTAGTTATAGGAACCATCGGTCGATCCCATGCCGAAGCGTATTCTGAAGTCGGGATTGTAGTCGGCGTATTCGGAGACATCGTATTCCATTCGGGTCCATTCGGTATCGTCGATGGAACCAGTATTAGTGAAGATCGTCTGCCAGGTAGTGCCGTCGTACACCTGGAGATAGACATGGTCATAACTCGGCGATTCGACCCCGAGCCAGCGATGGAAGCTGAGAATGCAACCATTGAAGTCACCGCAGTCGATCACAGGGGAAATAACATAGTATGTCGTTGACAATCCACCTGAATAATCGCCGCCACTCCCGGCTGTCAGATCGTTGCCCAGAACGCCATTGTCGGCGGTCGGAGTATGATCTTCCGCAGGATCCGGGCCGCCATAGCTGTCGCTGCCGGTTCCCCCGGTAGCCGGGCCGATTGTCCATTCTGCCGCACCGCCGAGACCACCCCAGCCCTGATCGAAACTGAAATCATCTTCAAAGAACGCCACCCGGTCGCCGATAATAACGTCGAAATTCACGGTTGTGGCATAGCCTCGAGCGGCCGTGATGTCGATCGTAAAGGTCTCGACATATCCGAGCGGGGCTGACGGGGACGCTGTGGCCGAAAATGGTGACAATTCGTTGGTTGTCGTGCCACCGGCCATCAGCGTGGCAAAATCGCCGCTGGAGACGACGACTGTCGCAAAGGCATCGCCGGGACTCAGTTCGCCGGCGACATTGTCGGCCTGTCCGGAACCGGTATTGCGCAGGGTGACGACAAAGTCAACCGTTTCGCCCGGATCAAAGACGCCATTGTAATTGCCCTGGCTGTCATCAATTTCAACTGCGATGAAATCAATTACCGGAGCATGGGCGGTCACACCGAACTCGCTCGTCCAGGTGCTGTCGTTGGCATCGATCATTGTCAGGGTAAACATAATGCCGTGACCGTCGGGAACGTCGGGCGAGACGCTGAATGAAAAGGCGCCGTTCAGATATCCGACCGATTCGCCGTTGATGGTGCCATAGTTTTCGGAACCGTCGATAATGGTAACATAGCTGTCGGATGTCGACAGCGTTACAGTAACATCCGCAGCCGGGTCAGGGCCGACATTGCCGATACCCAGATCAAGAGAGATTGTCTCGCCAAAATCGATTTCGCCATTGTTGTTGGAAGCGAAATCATCGATGACGTGCTCGTCATAAACCAGATATGGTCCATCGGGTGCGATGACCATGACATCCGTCATATACGGCTGCTGATTGAAGCCGGTAACCGTCAGGCTGACTGTTTGACCGACCGGCAGATCATAATCAAGATTGATTGTTGCCAGACCGCCGGCACCGGTATAGGCCGTGCCATAGATGATGCCGTCGGCGTAGATGGCGCAGAGCGCGCCGGCGACACCGGCATTGACCGCAACAGTTGACTGGCCGATCAGGAACACATCGTCATGGGCAACACTCATCAGGGCCGGTTCATCGGTCCAGAGCTGCACCGAGGGATCTCCGAAAATATGCCAGGTTTTGTACATGGCGATACCGCGTGAACCGCTCAGATCAATCATCTTGCAGGAACCGTTGAAACACATGCCGCCAAAGGTCGAAACTTCTTCAGCGACCAGCAGGTCCGTACATTCATCCTGCGCATGCATCGGCGGGACCCAGTCCTGATTGACCGTGGACATATAAGCACCGATCGCACCGCTGGGTTGACCGCCGTCGGTCGCCCGCAGCCAGGCTTCGGCAAAACAGGTGGAACTGACGAAGTTCCCGTTGACGCAGGCGACACTGACGATATACGGCAGCATGCCGGCGTTATTCAGGTTATTGACATCAGTATTATTAAAGCCGGTCGTTGACCACGAGGTCGTGCTGCCATGACCGCAATAGTTGATAAACGCGCGGCCGTCATTGAGGGCGTTGGTGACATGATAATCACTGGCCCCCGGGGCATAGATTTCATCGACTTCGTCGAAGGTATAGGCCAGAAGATCATTGCGAATATATCCCATGTGGACATAGTCGGCTTCGCCATTGTGACCCTGGCCGGAGCCTTCATTTGAGGCAACGCCAGTGCCCTTATGGAACCAGCCGCCGGTACCCGGAGTCTTTTCATAGGCGATAGTACGATCAACCTGGGTAATGACATCAGCGGAACTCTGGGCCGAAAAACGGCCGATAAAGGCATCCGGATAGCTGTCGCCGCCAGCCAAAAGCACGTATGATGGATCCGAACCACCGCCTTCAACGGTTGGGGTGACAATATCGGGACCGTCGCCGATCAACAGCACCCAGGCCAGATTGTTATTCGGGTCGTCATAGAAATTCTGAATGTAGCTGTCGATGGCCGTGGTGCTATTTCCGATCGTGGAAATATCGACAATCGTCGTTGTGATACCTTTCTGCCGTTTCCACTCGACCAGCGGCATTATCTCATCATGGTATTCATCTTTGGTGATAATGAGCATGTCGCCATAGTC
Source organism: uncultured Ignavibacteriales bacterium (assembly GCA_964526635.1). GTDB lineage: Bacteria > Zixibacteria > MSB-5A5 > GN15 > JAAZOE01 > CAZGLR01. The sequence continues at coordinate 28,683 of CAZGLR010000001.1, forward strand.
AGGCAGAAAAGTGTACTTATTGGCAGCCTGTTCATAATTTAAAAACTGGCGCTGATAAATACGATCGAATTCAGGTACCATCAGGTTGGTATTTTTATTCCGCTCGAGAACATTCACCTGACCGGGACCGTCGCTGACCACTTCAACCGTGACTGACGTGTACACACGCAGCGTCTGTGAACCGGGCAGATAGGCGAAGGCATTGAGCTGAACTACAATCCCGCGATGATCACGCAAAATATAGGGCTCCCGCAGTTCGGCGACATTCATCGGCCAGACACCCGTCAGGGTATAGGCGGCGCCAAATTCATAGGGGACATCATCGGGATTGATGTTTCGGGTCAGACTGCCTTTCGATGGCGCCACCGGTGTATTAGGTAAATCGACATACTCGGCGTCGACTACCCGGATTGCCATATGAGCATCATCCGGAATGATGATACTGTGGGCCATAAACGGCAGCGAGGGATTGCCCTTCTCCATATGGATGCCACTGCCTGGCATGGCCAGGGAATAATATGTCTGACCGGAAATCTCAACCGGTTCCCGGTGGAAACCGCCGATTGAGTATTCGAGGACAGTTCGAGTACCGTTCGATTCAACGACGTCGACTGAAAAGTCTTGTGCTCCCCCCAGATTCACCCGTTCGGCAAAGGCCGCCGAACTTATTATTAATGCAAAACTACATAAAATAGCCCATAACCTTACACGCATGCAGGCCTCCTCATCAGGTGAAATAAAATACGCGGAGTCTCCCGGGCGGGAATTTGTTGGTACCGGTAGTAATAAATACCTCTCTCCGTAGACTGCTCCTATTCAACTAAATATAGCGGTCAGTTGAATTTGAGCAAGGGAAATATCTACTGAATGTGATCGTAGATTGATTTTATCCGTGATCGCGCAAGCCCCGCCAATATAGAGCATATGGTCTATTAAGTTGTTGACGGCACCCGGTTGAAGGCCTTTATTTGTAGGCAAACACGTAATCAAGAGTCATTGAGTATGCTTTGCCGGGAGGATACCATGAAATCGCGATGTCATATATATGGAATTATTCTGCTGGTGCTGAGTCTGGCCGCTGGGTCCATCTGCGCCCAGGGCGGACCGATTAAGGCAAAGATTGACGCTATAGTCGCCGAAGCCAAAGCCAATGTTGCGGCCGTAACGATCGACGAACTGGCCAATATGATGCAATCTGAAGCGAAATTCATGCTGCTCGATGTCCGCACCCAGCCTGAATTCGAGGCTGGACACCTTACGGGCGCAAAGCATACGCCACGGGGTATGGTGGAATATTTGGCCCTTTTGGGAAAAATCGGGCCTCTATCGGGTACCTATATCTGTTATTGCAAGGAGGACGGCCGGGCGTCATTGAGCGCGCAAAGCCTCCGGCAATTGGGATATACCGACGTTCGCTATCTCGAGGGTGGTCTGGAAGCATGGGCAAAGGCGGGCAAGAGCGTCTATAACCAGCATGGCGAATGCAAAATTGTGGATTTTGAAGCGAAGGAAAAAACTGAATAACTGTCGAGCAGCCGGTAGTTAAGAAGGCCCGGCAGTAACAGTGTTGTGGGTTAATTATGGCGAAGTATGTATGCCGTCGGAATTTACAAAGCGCGTCATAACCATAATCAAGAGCATTCCCGAAGGCAATATCACGGGCTATGGCCAAATCGCCGCTATGGCCGGTTCACCACAGGCTGCCCGCCAGGTGGTGCGAATCCTCAATACCTGCAGCCGCAGCGAAAACCTGCCGTGGTGGCGAGTCGTTAACAAGTCAGGGATAATTTCCCTCCAATGCGAGGGATTTGCCGAACAAAAAGCCAGACTGGAAGAAGAAGGTGTTGTGGTCTCTGATGACGGCGCCATCGATCTTGCAAAATATGGCTGGCTGCCATAAACATTTCCCACGGCCGCCGATCGGAGCAGTTTACAGACTGAAACAGAAAAGGCGGGGTTTAATATTCCCGCCTTTGTATTGTAATGACGATAAAAACGGTTCGTGTTTCATGGGCGCAGCCCGTAGTTTTAGCCGTACTTTTCCTACTTTGCCTTCAGTGCCCCGCGGAAATACTCACGGCGCATCCGGGCAATGTTTGAAATCGATATCGACTTCGGGCACACCGCCTCGCACTCGCCATGATTCGAACAATTGCCGAAGCCCTCGGCATCCATCTGGCTGACCATATCAAGCGCCCGCCGGTCCGCCTCGGCGCGGCCCTGCGGCAACACGGCATACTGCGAAATCTTGGCCCCGACAAACAGCGACGCCGAGGCATTCGGACACGCCGCCACACAGGCTCCGCAGCCAATGCAGGCGGCGGCATCGAAGGCGATATCGGCAGCTGTCTTTGGTACCGGGATAGCGTTGGCATCAGGCGCCGATCCGGCATTGACGGAAATATATCCGCCCTTGGCGATGATGCGATCAAAGGCGCCGCGATCGACAACCAAATCCTTGATGACCGGAAAAGCTTTGGCGCGGAATGGCTCAACCGTGATGGAATCGCCATCTTTGAAATGCCGCATGTGTAACTGGCAGGTTGCAATGGCGGCCTGATCGCTGTGGGCGACGCCATTGATTACTGAACCGCAGGTGCCGCAGATACCCTCGCGGCAGTCGCTGTCGAACTCGACAGGCACCTTACCCTCTTTGGTGAGTTGTTCGTTGAGCAGGTCAAGCATTTCCAGAAACGAGCTGTCGGGGGAGACGTCGTTGACTGTGTACGTCTCGAATCGCCCGCGCCCCGTGCCGCGCTTCTGTTGCCATATTTTCAAATGGACCGTCATATGCGAATTATCAGCCATGATTAATCCTCACTTACTTATAGCTTCGCTGAGACGGTGTCACCCGCTCAAATTCGAGTTCTTCTTTGTGCAGTGTGTGTTCTCTACCCTTGCCCTGATATTCCCAGGCGGCCACAAAGGTGAAGTCCTGGTCATTGCGCAAGGCCTCACCCTCTGCGGTCTGATGTTCCTCGCGGAAATGGCCGCCGCAGGATTCCTCGCGCATGAGGGCGTCGCGGGCCATCAGTTCACCCAACTCAAGGAAATCGCCGAGCCGGGATGCCATCTCCAGACTCTTGTTGAGGTCCTCCGAATCACCCGGGACCAAAACATTGTTGTCAAATTCATCGCGCAGTTTGGGAATGACTTCGAGCGCATTTTTTAGACCATCTTTGTCCCGCGACATCCCGACCTTGTCGATCATCAGCTTGCCGAGTTCAATATGAATCTCGCGAACAGTCTTTTTGCCTTTGATACTTAAAAGCCGTGTGATTTCCTTCCGGATGCCATCCTCTGACTCCTTAAAGGCGTCATTATCAAGATTGGCATTGGGAATTTCGGTACCTGCCAGATATTCGCCAAGGGTATAGGGGATGACAAAGTAGCCATCGGCCAATCCCTGCATCAGGGCGCTGGCGCCGAGACGATTGGCGCCGTGATCCGAGAAGTTGCATTCACCGAGTGCGAACAGGCCGGGGATGGTGGTCATCAGGTTGTAATCGACCCAGAGACCACCCATGGTGTAATGCGGCGCCGGGTAGATTCGCATGGGAACTTCATAGGGATTATCGCCGGTCAGGTTCTGGTACATGTCGAACAAGTTGCCATAACGATCGGAAATCACCTGCCTGCCAAGCCGTTTGATAGCATCCTCAAAATCAAGATAGACAGCGAAGCCCGTAGCACCGACGCCACGACCCTCATCGCACACCACCTTGGCGTTGCGCGATGCAATATCGCGGGGGACGAGGTTGCCGAAGGCGGGATATTTCCGCTCAAGATAATAATCGCGCTCGTTTTCGGGGATGTCGTTGGGGTGGCGGTTATCGTCTTTCTTCGCCGGTACCCAGACGCGGCCGTCGTTTCGCAATGATTCACTCATCAGGGTCAGTTTGGATTGATGCGTTCCTGACTGAGGAATGCAGGTCGGGTGGATCTGGGTATAACAGGGATTGGCAAAGAGCGCCCCTCGTTTGTGGCAGCGCCAGGCTGCAGTGGCGTTGGAATTGACAGCATTGGTTGACAAATAATATACCGGTGAATAGCCGCCGGTACACAGAAGCACCGCGCTCCCGAGATACTTTTCGATCTCGCCGGTAATCAGATTGCGGCAGATTATCCCGCGCGCCAAGCCATCGATAATCACCACATCCAGCATTTCACGGCGCGAATACATCTCGATGCCGCCGGCATTTATCTGCCGCATCATAGCGCCGTACGCGCCGAGCAAAAGCTGCTGCCCGGTTTGTCCCCGGGCATAAAATGTCCGTGAAACCTGGGCGCCGCCAAAAGAACGATTGGCCAGGGTTCCGCCATATTCTCGTGCAAATGGCACACCCTGGGCGACGCATTGGTCAATAATATTGACACTCAGCTCAGCCAGACGGTAGGTGTTTGACTCCCGGGCCCGAAAGTCGCCACCTTTTATGGTGTCATAAAACAGCCGCCAGATGGAATCACCATCGTTTTGATAGTTTTTTGCGGCGTTGATACCGCCCTGAGCGGCAATACTGTGAGCACGGCGGGGGGTATCCTGAATGCAGAAACTCTTGACATGATAGCCGAGTTCGGCCAGTGTTGCCGCAGCCGAACCGCCGGCCAGTCCGGTCCCGACAACCAGGATTGTGTGTTTGCGCTTATTGGCCGGATTGACCAGTTTCACGGTACTGCGATGACTGGTCCATTTCTGTTCCAGCGTTCCGCTCGGAGTCTTGGCTTCAAGTTTCATGCGGCACCTCCTCGCAGGTAAACAACTATGGGCATAACCAGGAATCCGGCAGCCATGACCAGAGCAAAAAGCACGGCAAAGCTATAGAGAAATGGCGTCCAGCGCGGGTGATTGAATCCGATCGACTGAAACGCACTCCAGAATCCATGGCGCAGATGAAAACCCAGCAGAATCATACTGACGGAATAAAGGATAACATGGATGGGATCGGCAAAAAGATCAACAACCAGGCCATAAAGATCGCGCATTTCATCGCCATCGTAGCTGACTGTATAACCGGCGTCAACGCCCGGACCGTATTTGAGCGTGGCCAGATGGTAAATGAGGAAAGCCAGGAGTATCACACCGGTCCAGATCATGGTTTTCGATGATATCGTTTTCTTACTGTTGCCTTTGGCGTCGCCGGTTCTGGCGTAACCGTCGGGACGCGCCATCTTTTGACTCCACCACACCGATACCGCCGTAATGATATGCAGCAGGAAGAGCGCGGCCAGAATGGCCTCGGCGACATACAACAGCTCGCCGGTGGATTCGAGGACATGCGCATACCGATTAAACATCTCGGCGGCGCCGAACAGGATGGCCAGATTACCGGCCAGATGGACAATAATAAATCCCATCAGGCCGATGCCCGTGGCGCCATTGATTATCTTTTTCCCAATTGTTGAGAAAAGGAGCGAAGAAAGAGAGGCCATACACACAACTCCATTTCATGCCAGGCGGTTGCTTGGCACAACCGTTCATCAGTCGTCAGTATAATGCCTGCTTCAATAAGGAATCAATATAAATCTTGAAATTTCTGAGATGATAACCTGCTTACATCGACGATATGCGACAAAGGTAAAGCCAAACTTAATCAGGACTGAAACAGATTGCGGTCGGCTTCGAATCAGGAAGTGAACGATTTAATTCAAGGCAAGAGTTACATTTGTCGTTACGTATTGTATATTGTTATGAATGTGGCTAAATGTGAAAACTCATTCGGAAGACTACCGTGATAGATTACAGATGTAACGCATCATATGTAAAAAATCTGATTTCGGCCATTGCCGGTATGCTGGTACTTGGCAATCTTGCCGGATACAATCAGGCGGCCTCCAGTGATACCGGAAACCGATCTATGACTACCCGGCCAGTCACGACAGAGATGGTCACCTTTCTGGATCGCCTGGCGGCCTTTGATTTCAACGGTTCGGTGCTCGTGGCGCATGGCGACAGTATTGTTATTCACGAAGCGCGGGGTATCGCCCATGTGCCGTCACAGACGCCTAATCGTCTTGATACCCGGTTCTCCACCGGGTCGGTCACCAAGCAATTTACCGCCGGAGCTATAATGCTGCTGGTGCAGGAGGGGAAACTCTCGGTTGATGATGCTTTGCCGGCGTTTTTTGAAAATGTCCCTGATGATAAAGCTGCTATCACAGTTCATCATCTTTTGACTCATTCTGCGGGTTTGAGGGATTCCTATGGCCCCGATGATATCAGTATGACCGAGGAAGAACTGATCACACAGATCTTCACCCAGCCGCTGTTGTTCAAACCGGGGAGAGGTATGAGTATTCCAACGGCGGCTATTCGCTGCTCGCGATTATCATTCAGAACATCAGTGGATTGGCATATGAAGATTTCCTGCAGGATGCTCTGTTCAAACCGGCCGGGATGGCATCGACAGGATTATATCATATATCCGTCAAACCCGAAAACACGGGCTGTTCGCATAATAAAGAGCTGGAATTTATCTCGCCGGTTGATCGCCCTGAAAACGCCTGGTATTTAGTCGGCAATGGCGGTATTCTGTCGACGCCATATGATCTCTACCAGTGGCATGAAGCGTTGTGGAAGTCATCGTTATTTACCGAAGACACCCGCAATCGGATAATGACTCCTTATATCAGAGAATATCCTGATGGCCAAAGCTACTATGGTTATGGCTGGGTGGTCGGAGAAATTGAGCCGGGAGATACGTTGATATGGCACAATGGCGGGGCAATGCCGCATGGCTGGAGCTGTGCGGTGTATTACTTCAAAAATCGCGATCAATTGTATATTGCCTTTTCCAACAAGCCGATAAATGGCATCCTGCCGGTCGATAATATCGCCATCAGCCTGGCCCGAATCGCAGCCGGGAAGCCGGTCGTGATGCCGCCGGAGGTGCGCGCGCAGACTATCGACATAAAAACCTATATCCCCGGAGTCTATGAACTTACTGATGGCAGCACGATCCGGGTAAAAAGCGACAGCATCGGCCTGTGTGTGATACCGTTCGGACAGCCGGCGGCCGATCTACTCTTTCCATCGCAATTCGCCGACCGTCTGCCGAAATATAACACCTGGACCGGGGAAATCGTAACCACGCTGGCTTCTCGAAAATGGGAGGCGGCGGTATTATTCTGCGATCCGGAACTGGCAGATCCGGAGCGATGGCGTGATCATCTGACCTCTTGGTGGCATCAGATCGAGACGGAAAACGGGGCCATCGGGAGTTTCACGCATCTTGGAACAATCTATCAGGATGGTGTCGTGTCATTTGTGCGGTTAAACGGCGAGTCCGATTCGACTGCAGCGAAATTCCGGTGGATGGATGGCCGATGTATCGGCTTCAACAAAAGTGAATGGCCCGTGAAAAGACTTTTACCGACGGGACCGGAGCGGTTTGTTTCGTTCAGCTTTCAAACCGGGACGATGGAATTTGTCTTTTCAGAAAATGGTCATATTGTGATTATAACGGCGGCGGGGCATCGCTTCGGGCGCATGCAATAACCGGCGGTTAGTATCGTATCTTCCTCTATACTTTGATGCGGAATTGGGGAAAATGATCGGGGTTATTCGTCCTTTCGTCAAAAATTTGTGAAAAATTTATCAAAGTAGTTGTTTTTCGCTTTTGATCTAATATATTACCTGACAAGAGAAAGCATGGATAATTGTGAAAAAGTTCACGAGATAATACAATACACCATGAGATTTCGCGCCTGTGATATGCCACTACTAAGTAATACATTTTCCGACAAAGATAGATTCAAGTATTAAACGAGGTTTGTATGCCTGAGAAAATTACAGACAGAGCGGTCGATGGTGTCCTTCAGGATCGTGTGAAGGAGATCAGTGGTCAGAATGTCTATAAGTGTTATCAGTGCGGAACCTGTTCGGGGTCGTGTCCGATGATTGGGCACATACAGGCATCGCCGCGCAAGCTGATGGCGCTTTTGCAATTGGGACAGCGGGGTACTATCGAAGGCGTCAATACCCCCTGGGTGTGTGCATCGTGTCATACCTGTGAGGTCCGTTGTCCGCGCGGCATCGATATTCCCCGGGTCATGGAGGCCCTGCGGCAGATAGCCCTGCGCCATAAACATAATGAAATCGAACCATCGAATCTGCAGCCTGAAGAAGTCATCGATTTACCGCAGATTGCGATGGTCTCGGGATTCCGCAAATTGACCGGGTGAGGAGGCCGCATGAAAGTAAGTTATTATCCTGGATGTACCCTCAAAACGCGGGCCAAAAACCTTGAAGTCTCGGCACTGGCGGCCCTGAAAGCGTTGGATATTGAGGTCGATGAACTGCAGCGCTGGAATTGTTGCGGCGCGGTTTATTCGCTGGCCGATGATGACCTGATTCATATCGTGGCCCCGGTTCGTGACCTTATCCGGGTCAAACAGGCCGGCCACGATACAGTCATGACGCTGTGTTCCATGTGCTACAATACTCTGGCCCGGGCTAACGAGCTCATGAAGCACGATCAGGAAAAGGCCAAGACAATCAATGATTTCATGGACGAAGAGCCGGATTACACGGGCGATGTCAACGTGGTTCACCTGTTGGACTATCTTCGCGACGAAATGGGCTGGGATGCGCTGAAAGCCAAAGTCACCAATCCTTTGAACGGCCTTAAAGTGGCGCCATATTACGGCTGTACGCTTCTGCGCCCGAAAGACGTTGCGATTGACAACCCGGACAATCCGACCGTGCTGCATCAGTTCCTGGAAGCCATTGGCTGCGAGGTTGTTGACTTCCCGGAAGCCAGTGTCTGCTGCGGGACCTATCAGATTTTGGGTAACCCCGAGGCGGCGTTGAGTTTGTCGCACGGTATTTTGTCGAGCGCCGCAAAACGCGGGGCCGAGGCGCTGGCCTTGGCCTGCCCGCTGTGTGATTATAATCTCGGCAAAAAGCAGGATGTCATGCTTGCGCAGCACGCGGATATGACCGAAGTACCGGTGTATTATTTTTCCCAGCTTCTGGCGCTTGCCCTGGGCGTGGGCGGCGATGATCTGCAATTGCAGTTGAATCGGCAGTCCTCGACCGAATTGCTCAAGGGCAAAAACCTGCTGGGTGCCTGAGAATTAACGAAATTTGTGATGATAAACCGTAAGAGGTAGCAATGAGTACAACTACCGAAGTTGCCAAAGAAGTCCAGGCCAAAATGATCCCGATCTATGTCATGGGTAAAAAGTACGAAGTCCCCGAGACATTGACAATCATGAAGGCGCTGGAGTATGCCGGATATAAATATATCCGTGGGTGCGGCTGTCGCGGCGGTGTCTGCGGGGCCTGCAGCACGGTGTATCGTAAAGCCGGCGATTACAAGATCTATTCCGGATTGGCGTGTCAGACAGTTGTCGAGCCGGATATGTACCTGACTCAGTTGCCGTTTTATCCCGCCATGCGGGCGACCTATTCGTTCGAGGATCTGCACGGCGATCCTGAAGATGTTTTCAAATTGTATCCCGAGCTGTTCCGCTGTGTGGCCTGCAATGCCTGCACCAAGATTTGCCCGATGGATGTCGAGGTCATGGATTACATCGCGGCCCTCAAACGCGGCGATATCAAAGCGGCCTCGGAGATTTCGTTCGATTGTATCCAGTGCGGGCTGTGTGCCAGTCGCTGCATGGGTGAGTTGCCGCAGTATCATATCGGACAGTTGGCGCGGCGTCTCAACGGCGCTTATCTGACGCCGAAAGCGGAACATCTGAAGACGATGGTCGCCAATATCGATGCCAGACGGTTTGCCGATAGTATGGCCGGCCTGAAATCGATGGATGTCGAATCATTGAAAAAGACTTATCAGGAACGGGAACTGGAACCCGCCGTCGCGGGCGAAGACTGGACTCCCAAAGACTCCAGTCATCTCTAAACGGAAGCTGGTGAGAGTGAGGTAACAATGCCATATCCGGAAGAATTAAAGCGGTTAATTAAAAAGGTTGAGGAAACCCGCGCCGTGCGGGTCGAGCGTAAAAATCGAAACGAAGAGGTTCCGTTTCTCGACCTTGACCAGCGGGCGGAGATGCTGCAGCATCATCCCGACGTCAAAGAAGAAGGCCGTCGCGAAGTCAAAATCGGCCCCAGCAAGGGCTACAAGATTGCCCATGAAATGGCTGATGTCCTTGAGGCCAAAACCCGGGTCGATCCAGCCAAGGTCGATCTCAGTAAAATCGATTATGAAACCGATGTGCTGGTCATCGGTGGCGGCGGCGCCGGAACTTCGGCGGCGCTGATTGCGGCGCAAAATGGCGCCAAGGTTATTATCGCCACCAAGCTTCGTCATGGTGACGCCAACACTATGATGGCCGAAGGCGGCATCCAGGCGGCCACCAAGGGTCATAAAGACAGCCCGTACTTCCATTATCTCGACATTATGGGCGGGGGACATTTCAAAAATGATCCCGACCTGGTCGAAACCCTGGCACTCAAAGCCCCTGATGCGATTCACTGGCTGGAAAGCCTCGGCTGTAATTTTTCGAAATACCCTGATGGCACGCTGAAGACTATCCATGGCGGTGGCACGTCGCGTAAACGGATGCATTTTGCGGCCGATATTACCGGCGCCGAAATGATGCGGACGATTCGCGATGAAGCCCGCAACCGGGCCGACGATATCACGGTGATCGAGTTCGCGCCGGCGGTTGAGTTGATTCTTAATGAACATGGTCAATGCGCCGGGGCGGTTCTGTACAATATGGAAACCGAAGAGTACCAGATCGTCAAAGCCAGGGCTGTCATCATGGCTACCGGCGGCTGCGGTCGTCTCCACATTCAGGGCTTTATGACAACCAACCATTATGGCGCCACGGCCGATGGGATCGTCATGGGCTACCGCGCCGGGGTACCGATCTGCTTTTTGCATACGGTTCAGTATCACCCGACCGGGATCGTGTTCCCCGAACAGGCCGAGGGTATTCTGATCACGGAAAAATTCCGTGGTTCGGGTGCCAACCTGGTTAATATCGATGGTGAGCAGTTTGTCAATGAACGCGAACCGCGCGACGTCGAGGCGGCTGCGATCATTAAGGAATGTGTCGCCAACAGCAAGGGAATACCAACACCGACCGGCAAGCTCGGTATCTGGCTCGACAGCCCGATGATCGATATGCTCTCCGGAGAGGGGACCGTCGAACGAGAATTTCCAGGCAAGTTCATTTTGTATAAACGCTTCGGAATAGATATTTCCAAAGAACCGATGCTGATTTACCCGACATTGCATTACCAGAATGGCGGCCTCGAGTATAAGCCATCGGGCGAAACGTCCGTACCGGGGTTGTTCCTCGGCGGCGAAGTTGGCGGTGGGGTCCACGGTGAAAACCGTCTGATGGGCAACTCGCTTTTGGATATTATCGTCTTCGGCCGTATCGCCGGTAAGACGGCGGCGGAATATACCCGCAATGGCGTCAAAGATGGTAAGCTGACGTTGGAACATGCCAAGAAATACAACAAGGAAATTGATGATGCCGGTGTCGGTGACGGCCGGGTAGCGCCAATGATCCTTCCGGATTACACGGATCCGCGCATCCGCGAGAAGCAGCTGACGACTACGTATGTCGGGACGCTTCGTTAAGCCAGTCTGTTTTTGCAGGGATTTACATAAAAAAAGCCGCCCTGACTCGGGGCGGCTTTCATTTTGCAAACGAGATCATCTTAACCGGCGAGAATCTTGTCGGCCAGTTCTCTGGCCGATGCCTGAATCCGCTGTGTGTCATCATCGGTCGGGCGACCCTGGACTTCGACGGTCGTCACCGGTTCAATGCCGGCTTCCTCGAAGAACTCAAGGCCCTTCCGCACCGCTCCTTTGCCCCAGCCATACGATCCGATAATTGCCCCGAGGGTCACCGGCGGCTTTTCCATCGTGATCACTGTCGCCGCCTGCGCCACCAGCGGATGCAGATTCCCCAGAACGGTTGGTGAGGCAATGACCAGAGCGCGGGCGTCAACCAGATGCCCGGCCAGTTCTCCCATATCAGTTTGGGACAGATCAAGGACGCGAACGTCGATACCCTGCTCATGGAGCGGCTCGACAAACATGTGGACCATGCGTTCGGTCATCCGGTACATACTGACATAAAGCACGACCGCCTTGTTTTTGGTTTTACCCTGCGTCCAGTCCTGGTAGTGCCGAATGATCGTGGCCGGATCTTTATAGACCGGGCCGTGGGAGGGCGCGATCATCGCGATATCCAGTTCGGCGACTTTGTCCATAGCCTGCCGGGCGGGTTTGGCCAATGGCATCATTATCTCGGCATAGTATTTCTTGGCCCAGGTTATGACATCCTCGGCCTGATCATCGAACAGTCCGGTCGTGTTATGGGCGGCGAAGAAATCGCAGGAAAAGAGAAGTTTGTTTTCTTCCAGATACGTCATCATCGTTTCCGGCCAGTGAATAAACGGCTGCGGAATAAAGCGCAGGGTTTTGCCGCCAAGGTCGAGCGTGTCATTGTTATTGACTACTTTGATGCGATCCTCGCCGATGCCGAAATACGCTCCGGCCAGTTCGGCGCCCTTTTTAGTAGTCAGCAGGGTGGCCGGGTATGTGTCCAGCATTTTTGCAATCAGTCCGGCATGATCGGGCTCGGCATGGTTCATGATGATAAAATCAACCTTGCCGTCGCTGCATACGCTCGCGACTTTACCGGTATATTCAGTTTCGAAATCGGGATGATTGGTGTCGATCAGGGCGGTTTTGCTTTTGCCCTTGACGACATAACCGTTGTAGGTTGTACCCAGCGGGGTGGGGGCGAGGGCGTCAAACACGCGCCGTTTCCAGTCGATACAGCCAACATGGAAGACGCTATCTGAAATCTCCGGGGTGGAGAAGATATTCATTGCATGGCCTTTCTTATCGGTTACTTGTTGTTCTTTTCGGGTGCTATTATATGGAATTGGACAGGAAAGTCAATGGAATGAGGGGAGTCGCCCAAGACAGTGAAACGACGCCTTAGTCGTTTCACTGCTGACAAAACAATGGTAGTATCCGATGCGTTATGTCAATTCCAAATACAACTTGGATAGTAAAGTACGCTGTTTCATCTGCCCGGCGCCCTCTAACTCCGCAGTCGGTTCAATCGATCACGGGCGTCGGTGAGCATCCAGATACTGCGATCGGGATTCGGCCACAGGCGGACCAGTTCTTCATAATGATCGATAGCCTTCTGGATATTACCGAGGCCTTCATATGCAACACCGATGTGATAATAGCATTGCATATATCGCAAGGCCGAGGTCGTGCCCGGATCGTCGCCATGAATAAATTCTGAAATATACCGGACAGCTTTCTCATACTGGCCGAATTCTGAAGCATAAAAGCCGCTGACCAGTTTATTGAATCTGTTGCTTGATTCGGCGCTCTGTGATAGATTGTAATATGCATCGATTATAGCCGCGGTATCGGATTTGATATAACCCTCGAACAAGTCTTCGAGGTCCTCAATCAGCGACCACATCTCAGTCGGCATACTGGCCCGAAGTTCATTGAGCGATTCTTCCATCAGCGGCCGGGCTTTGTCCTCCAATTCGGGATCGATTTGAACCATGACCAGTGGGTAGTTGCTTTTTTGACCGAAGCTTGACCATGGGAAACTCTTGCGGGCATAATAAAGTGAGCTGTCGTTATCCCTGAGCAACTGATAATTAGAGGCCATGACAATATAACCATGCGCAATGATAGTGCTGTCCTGGGTCTTGAGTCGTTCAACATTACTCTTTTTGCGCAGGTCAAGTCCCCGAATAATATCGCCGGCCCAGAAGGCCAGGTTGGCCAGATTGTCATAGTATTCATACATGACGTAAGGATCTTCGGGGTATCGATCACGGAGTCGTTGCAGTGTTTCGCGGGCTTTGTCAAATTCCCGCCGAAGAATATACAAGCGATGTAAATTATTCAGTGCGTTGCCATCTTCAGGAAACTGATCCAGGAATTGATTAAACTGCTGCAGCGCGAGATCATACTGTTTTTTCTGGGTATACATTCTGGCCAGGCTTAGATATGGCGTCGGTGAGTCGGGGTGAAAGGCCAGCGCTTTTTTTGCATACTCGATCGCGATATCATTCATCTCCAGCGAGGAATACACCTGCACATAATAACTCAGCGGCAGCAGGTATTGCGGGTCGATCTGCAGGGCGCTGTCGAGCTGGGCGAAGGCGGCGGCGGTATCGTTGGCAAAGACATGAATCATGACACCATAAAGTGCCCTGGTTTCTTTGTCATTCGGGTAATTGCGCACCAGGGCTTTAATCTTGTCAAATGCTGCATCGAATTTGCGGTCTTGCCAGACATTGGCATAGACATCGAGAATGCTTCGTTCGCGGACGGGCAGCTTATGTTCATACTCGCGGGCCCGGGCAATCCAGTTCGCGCCCTTCTGCTGTTTACCATTAAAAATGTGCGTCATCCCGATACGCATATACGGCAGGGCAAAGGTCGAGTCGATAGCGATAGCTTCTTCAAACGCAATCAGCGCCTCATCCCACCGTTCGACGTAGTAATAATCCATTCCCTCAAGGTATTTTTTGAATGCCTCAGGCGAAGACGATAACAACGTCGATACACTGGCCTCGGTGCTCATCATATTTTTCATGTTGAGGGACGCTGCGATTTTTTCGGTCAAACTGTCAACCAGCACAAAGGGATCGGAACCAACGACCTTTTCTGATGCCACGATTCTTCCACTGGCCAGGTCCT
>CAZGLR010000001.1:43373-55087 GCA_964526635.1 uncultured Ignavibacteriales bacterium
GTATCTTATCTCCGAGCTTATAGAAAGCACCGGACAGGGCATATTTGGCACCGAGAAATGACGCCGCCTCAAGGCAGGCATCGTGATTGAATTCTGTTGCCTTGTCCAAGTCACCGTCATGATCGCTGTTTTTCAGACAATCAGTGACGCGATCCCGGCTGATTATAGTCATCCGGGTCTGGGCCAGATCGGTCTGAAGGATTTCCGGCAGGCCGGTCCGAAGCCAGTCCAGTTCTCTGTCGCCGGTTTTATTGTCGAATCCCAGAATGGCCAGAGCGTCTTTACCGGGTTCGACAAGGGGAGTAGCTGTAAAACTTCGACTGCCGGCGGATGATGATTCGCGATTGATAAGCGCGCTGAGAATTAAGGCGGCGCCAATAATGACAGCTGCCCCGATTATGGCCAGTTTGCGGGCAGTATGTGATTTGCGGCCGGATGCTTTTAACTCATCGGTAATGCCTGAAAACTGGCCGGATGAGGAACTGTCGATCTGACGGCGAAGGCTTCGCAGATCAACGACCAGATCGCGAGTATCCTGATAACGGTCCCGGGGGTCTTTTTGCAGGCATTTGTCTATGATGCGTTCGAGTTCGGGGGAAATCTTGTCATTTCTAATGCGTGGCGGCTCATGCCTCGACTCGAGGATTTTGGCCAGCGTAGACACCTGGGTTTCGCCCTCAAAGGGCGGGACACCGGTAACCAGACGATACAGTAGAATTCCAAAACTGAAGATGTCCGAGCGGTTGTCGACTTTATCACCCTGAATCTGCTCCGGTGACATATACGAAACTGTGCCGACGATTTTACCGGCTTTGGTCAGTTCCTGGGAGATCGTATCAGTGTTTTTGCCGTCGCCATCCATCTGAATCGGATCAACCGGCTTGGCCAGTCCGAAGTCGAGAATTTTCGGCTCGTCGTTATCATCGATGTGGATATTGTCAGCCTTGATATCGCGATGAACCACATTGATAGCGTGCGCCGCCGCCAGGCCGGAGGCGATTTTCTGCGCGATTCGCACGATCGAGGGAATGTCATTTTCGATTTTGCTGATATACGATGACAAGGGTGTCCCCGTGATGTATTCCATCACGATATACCGGATTTCCTGGCCGGCATCATTGATGGCGGTGCCCATATCATAAATGGAAGTTACATTGGGATGGGAAATTTTGGCGGCCGTACGGGCCTCACGATAGAATCGTTCCCGACGCTCATCATCGTCAAAAACTTCAGTCCGGAGGATTTTGAGGGCAACTTCCCGGCCGAGATTCTGGTCTTCGGCCAGATATACCTCGCCCATGCCGCCGGCGCCGATTCGCTTCATTATTTTGAACTGGTCTATTGTCTGTCCCTCTTGAAGCATCAGGCATTCCTTTTTAGAGCGACCATGGTGATATCATCGGAACGGTCGGCGTCACCGGTAAAGTCATCAACGTCTACCATGATATTACGGATCAAATCAGCCGGCGTTTCTCCATGATGTGTAACAAGAAACTTCTCGAATCGTTCGTCTGAATATTCTTCTTCGTCATCGGGACCGGCACCGGCCTCGGTGACACCGTCGGTGAAAACGATAATCAGATCACCGGGATTCAAGTCTGTGCTCTCTTCACTCCAGGTACTGATATCAAAGGCACCGATCATGGTTCCGGAGGGGTTGAGATGTTCGAGCCCGCCGTTGGCCCTGACCACAAGCGGGGGATTGTGCCCGGCGTTGATGAAGGTCAGTTTGTGCGTACGGGGGTCGAGAATACCGACGAAAAGTGTGGCGAATAATTCGGGTGTGCTGTGCTGATACAGCTTGAGCGAGACTTGCTCGACCATGCCGACCAGATCCAGTTCCTTGAGATCATAGAGAATGCGGAAGGCGGCCAGGATATTCGACATAAGCAATGCCGCCCCCATTCCCTTGCCGCTGACGTCGGCCACCAAAAACAGCAGGCGATCGTCCTTGAGCTTGTGGACGTCATACAAATCGCCGCCCACGGCAAGACACTGTTCCTGGAAAGCCTCGATAGAATAACCGTCAATTTTCGGGATATACGCAGGCAACAGGTATTTCTGGATTTTGGAGGCCCGCTGGGATTCGGCCTCGTAAACACGTTTGGCCTGACGTTCTTCCAGCAGGGCATAGTTGATCAGGCGGGAGCCGATAATGTTGCCGAAGGTGGCGAAGAGACGCAGGAATTCGTCGGTGTACCGATGCATCGGATTAGTGGTATCGGCATAGAGAATACCAAGTACTTTGCCCTCATCAAACAATGGCACAGCCATGGCCGATTTCATTTCCGACATAATGATCGATTGCTGCTGGGCGAAGCGAGGATCATCGGCGGCATCGGCAATGAGTATCGAATTTTTGTCCGATAGAATTTTATCGACGATTGTCTGTGAAAGTTCAAATGATCCGGGATCTTTGCCGCCGGGAAGAAGGGTCGCGGCGGGATAAATATCCTTCTCATTGTCTTCGGTGAATAAAACCGCCAGCCGGTCGGCCGGAATGACCTTGGCCACCAGTTCCAGCGATCGCTCGAGCATGACCTCCTGGGGGTCGGATAGAACCAGTATCTTGGCCATGTCGAAAAGAGTCGAAAGCAGTTGCGGACGATCACCGAATGTTGCCGGCAGCGGCCGCAGGGCTTCATCGACAGAAAGCACAACCGATTTATCGGGGATAGTATCAGAAAGGGCTACCGCGGTCCGTTTAATCTGCGTCTGTTCCCCGGCGCTCTCGTCCGCCAGTTTAAATTCGGCCTGTCCAAATTGTATATGATCGCCGGCTTTGACCCGGACACGGTCACTGATTCTGGTGCCATTGACGAAGGTGCCATTGTGGCTGCCAATGTCTTCAAGATAACACTCGGAGTTGTTCTGTTCGACCTCGATACGGGCGTGTTTGCGCGAAACAGTCCGGTCATTGATAGCCAGATCGCTTTGGGTATTGTTACCGGTGTTGCGGCCGATGACATAGCTGCCGGGTTCTATATTCCAGGCATAATACCGGCTGCCATCGGCTCCGATTAGTTTGAGCATGAAAATATCCTCGGTCCGTTTGAATTCTCAAGTATAGACAGGACATACAATTGACACAACCAAAATCTCTTCTTTTGTCTATACGATTCGGGCCGAGAATATGTTCATTCTGCAACAGGTTGATTTCAGGGACAACAAGGTTCCGGACCGCCATTGAATACATAATTGATCAGGTACACAGCGTCACCGATATTTTGCTGACCGTCGCAATTGGCGTCGGCGGCATCGAGGACACAGGGCTGCGCGCCACCCTTGAAAATCCAGTTGACCAGATAAATCGCGTCGCCAACATTCACCGTCCCATCACAACTGGGATCGCCACACAAATAATCACGAATTGTAATCGAGCCGGGTTCCACGGCCGGGACAAAAGTCAGATATGGGGCATCTGCAATCAGCGAGCGACTGGATAGCGTTGTCGTATCAACAATGTTGGTTCCCGGAGTTGTGACCGGATCAAAATGGATATTAAACACCGGACCATAACCCGGCGGCAATGATTTTCCTGAAGAGGCAATAAACTCGATTGTCGCCTTCTGGGCACTGGCACTGACCAGAGTTACAGTTCCCAGCCCCTCAGTCCGGCAGTCGATTGCATCGAGATGGTCATATGCAAGATAAAACGATGGGCTGTGCAGGATAGGAATGACAAAATGAGTCAGGGGATGAGCATTGGTCAGATCAACCGTAAGCGTAATCGGCTCACCCGGATTGATTTCGATATCGGGGATTTTTACCGTATCGGCAAGGACTATGATCATCTTGTTCTGACGGCGGGTATGCCGACGGTCGGGCAAGTCCACTCCCAGGGTAACATCAAAGGCTCCGCCTGACATATACTCATGCTGTGGATCGGTATTTGTCGAAGTGGAACCGTCACCGAATTGCCAGACATGACCGGAGCTTCCGGTGGTATTGTCAAAAAAGTCAACTAGGGTGGGAGCAAAGTCGACAGTATAGGTACTGGAAAACTGCACGGCTGGATTGAGGGTACAGGGATACACGTAATTGTCGGTATCCCAGTTGGAAATAGCGATATCACAAATATTTGAGTGCTGATAATAAATCGCCATGTGTGAACTCGGCTCCGTCGCCAGCGACACCCAGCCATCGACCAGGTCAAAGCAGTACTGATCGATCGGCATTGTGATACCATCGACCTGAACCGAATCGAGCTGATGCAGGGGATGATATTTAGCATAAAATACCTTTTTGCCGCTAACATCGGTAATCGTATCGGCAAACAATTCGACGCCATTGCCATCAACATCAACCCAGGCGATTTCCTCGACAACGGTGCTTGGATTCGAGGTCCATATCGGGGTTGTGGTCAGCGTCCCGCCGGTATTCTCGTAAATCATCAACTCATTCCACCATTGACCGGCCGCCAGATCCTGGTCGCCATCGTTGTCATAGTCATACAGCGATACCCCGGAACCATAACCGGTCGTATTCGATTGCCAGTCGGGGGATGTCTGTATCGTGCCATCGCCGTTGTTGAGATATACCCGGAACCGTCCGGACCCGCCGAGTTGGTTGTTAAATGCGACGACAACATCACGCCAGCCATCACCATTGACATCGCCCAGGATCAGTGTATTGGCCGGTTCAACGTTCGCTGCTTCCCAGCCGACAGCGCTCTCGATTACACCGTTGTTGTTGTAATGTATTGCCGGTGGGTAAAAATTGTAACACAACGCCAGGTCAAGATCACCATCGTTATCTATATCTCCCCAGGTGACATCCATAGCCCGGGTCTGCCGTGTCGATTCCCAACCGGGAATTCTGTCCAGTGTTCCACTGTTATTAAAGAAAATCTTATCCGGCTGGACAACATCGGTATAGCCCTCGCCAGTGGCAAACGCCAGATCCAGATCGCCGTCACCATCGGGATCACCCAGAGCACAGGAAAACGAATAAAACGCATCTTGTGATGTCCAGTCGGGATGATACGTTGGCACAAAGCCCTGATTATAATACATGTTCATATGTTCCTGCGTCGAAAAGCCGCCGTCGCCTATGAAATTCGACACAGCAAAATCCGGGAAACTGTCGTCATTGATATCGCCTACAGCGCAATGGCCCGAATAGTCGGCATTAGAAGAAAACCACGATGGCGTCGCGGGGAGAGACCCCTGATTGGAAAGATATATTGTGTTCGGGGCCAGCACGATATCATTACCGTTGGAAAAGAAGACATCGATGAAGCCGTCGTTATTACAGTCGCGCCAGATCATGCCGGTGGAATAGCGACCCTCATCAGCTGATGTCCACGATGGATCAGGCAGAATAGCCGGTTGAGCACTGAGCAAGCTGCCACACAGCGAAGCCAGAATTATTGCGAGGCTGCAAAAATGAATCGTACGCATACTACCCCCACACCGGTTGATGATAAATGGCGAGATACTTACTGATGGCGGTCACCTTAATATATTATACCTGCTCGATTTTGCCACTCAAAAGGTAGCCATAAAAAAACCGGGGCCGCATGAGCGGCCCCGGATGCAGAGGTTAAGGTTCAGGTTAGAACGGACAACATGGCGCTGGTCCGCCCTTAAAGATGTAATTGATCATGTAGACAATGTCAGCGACATTGTTAGCGAAGTCACAATTGGCATCGCCGGCTTCAAAAGGATTCGGTGCGGGCCCACCCTTGAAAGTCCAGTTAATCAGGAACACAGCGTCTGAGAGATTAACCTGGCCATCGCCATTGGCGTCGCCGCAGACGTATTCACAGACATCGCCTACGCCGTCTTCGTCGGCATCCGCTTGATCAGGGTTAAAGACAAACGGGCAGTTATCGCAGACATTCCCGAGACCATCGTTGTCAGAATCGAGTTGATCCGGATTAGATATTTCCGGACAATTATCTTCCTGACAGGTATTGGCCGGGAAGCCGGGATCACCGAAACTGTCGTCATCGAGATCCGTACAGGAGTCGCACAAATCCCCGATTCCGTCATCGTCGGCATCTTCCTGCCCGGGATTGTTGACCGTCGGACAATTATCGACATCGGCACAGAATCCGTCGCCATCGGCATCATCATCCGGATCGTTCGGGCAGATGTCGCAGACATCACCGATGCCGTCGCTGTCTGCGTCGGCCTGGTTCGAATTGGGATCATCGGGACAGTTGTCGCAGATATCACCGACGCCATCGCTGTCCGCATCGGCCTGATCCGGATTCGATACTGCGGGGCAATTATCCACGGCACAGGTATTGGCCGGGAAGCCGGGATCACCATAGCCGTCGTTATCCTGATCGGTACAGTCATCACAGATGTCCCCGATACCATCGGCATCGAAATCGGCCTGGTTCGGATTGGCGACATCAGGACAATTATCCACTGTGCAGGTATTGGCCGGGAAGCCGGGGTTGCCGAAGCCGTCATCATCGGTGTCAGTGCACTCGTCACAGAGATCTCCGCTGCCATCGGCATCGGCATCTTCCTGATCGGGATTGTTGATCGTTGGGCAGTTGTCATCGTTGGCGCAAAGACCATCACCATCGATGTCATTGTCCGGGTCGACCGGGCAGGGATCACAAACATTGCCGAGACCGTCGCTGTCATGATCAGCCTGATCGGCATTGGCGTCGTTCGGGCAATTATCGCAGACATCACCGACACCATCGCTGTCGGCATCGGCCTGATCCGGATTAGGTGTGGTGGGACAATTATCTTCGGCACAAGCATTAGCCGGGAAGCCGGGGTTACCGAAGCCGTCTTCGTCAGTATCGGTACAGTCATCACAGACATCACCAATACCGTCGCTATCCGCATCGGCCTGATTCGGATTGGCTATATCCGGACAGTTGTCAAGCTGGCAGGTGTTGGCCGGGAAACCGGGGTTTCCGAATCCATCGCCATCGGTGTCCGTGCAGGTATCACAGATATCGCCAATGCCATCGCTATCGGCATCTTCCTGCCCCGGATTGTTGTCATCCGGGCAGTTGTCGACATCAGCACAGAAGCCGTCACCATCGGCGTCGTTATCGGGGTCATTGGGGCAGACATCGCAGACATCCCCGAGGCCGTCACTATCGGCATCTTCCTGGCCCGGGTTGTTCACATCCGGGCAGTTATCGCAGGCGTCCCCGATGCCGTCACCATCAACATCACTCTGATCCGGATTAGGGGTATCAGGACAATTATCTTCCGGACAGGTGTTGTTCGGGAAGCCGGGGTCACCGAAACCGTCGTTATCGGTATCAGTACAGGTATCGCAGGCGTCCCCGATGCCGTCGTTATCGGTATCCTGCTGACCGGGATTATTGACATCCGGACAGTTGTCATCAGGACAGGTATTGGCTGGGAAGCCGGGATTACCGAAACCATCGCCATCAGTGTCGGTGCAATTATCGCAGGCATCGCCGGTGCCGTCGAAGTCACTGTCCTCCTGGCCCGGGTTGAAGTCATTGGGACAGTTATCATCGGGACACTCATTCTGAGGGTTGCCCGGATCACCATAACCGTCGCCATCGGCATCAGCCGGGCAGAAAAAGGTAACCGGCCAGCAATCAGCACCTGTAAAATCCGGCACATAGGTACCGCCCGGTGGAAACACATTGGTGAAAATAAAATCGCCACCCGGTGGGAAATAGGTCGAGTCGAAGCAGATCGTTCCCACGGCATTATCGCCGGGACTGGTGGGTGTGAAATGGACCGACATCATATGCTGCAGGGAACCGGGCGGCATGCCGACGTTGAATGCCGCGGCCCCGATAGGAAGGGTGTCGGGTGAGATGCCGTCGAGTGTCGAATCGACCATTTGCAGTTCAATCAAATCCCAGATGGTATTAGTTGGTGTCATACGACACCCGTCTACGACTGTCAGATACTGGTTGCCTGTTAATGGGCCGTCGTATCCATAGCCGTCGGGCTGGGTATTCCATTGCCAGGTGGCATTGACCGGCGATGATACCAGGAAGCCGGTGGTGAAACCACCGAGGGTGTTTTCGTTTTGGAACGAGATTCGCAGTTCATAATCCTGACCAACGACAAGCGTATCGACCGTTCCGGGATCCCCCTCAAGCCCTATGTCGATGTGTACCGCGCCTTCGGCTGCAAGGCCGCCGTAACAGAGAAGACCTGTACAAATCGCCAGGAACAGAAATGCGCAACGAGATAGTCCTCCTTGACCGTCTGTGCGGGAAATTGGAGTGTGCATAAATAACTCCCCCTACGTTGAGGTTTACAATGCTGTATACTGATATATGAATTGCAGGTATTTATTTGCGCCTGTTTTAAAATAACAGTGAAGGCAGATTTATACAACTATTATATTATATTATAACGGTGATAATATCACTGCATGATAAATCAAATAATGTGTATGTGGAATGTATGTACTTATTATCCGGTAATGAGTTGGGTTGGCAGGTCTGTTGTCAATACTTTATCGATCGTAGATTATTCTATCCGGCATGAAACGATCAGTCGGAGATTTCGTTTCATCTGGATACCCCAAAGACACGATTGCCAACGGTTGAATGGCTTTCGGCAGCGCAAATATGGTTCCGACCAGAGCCATGCGTTCCGGTCGCGGATACACACCCAGCCAGACCGCTCCCAGACCCAGAGCATGAGCCGCCAGGAGAATATTCTGGGTAGCGGCAGAGGTATCGACAACCCAGTAACCGGGTGATTTCTCCAGAGTCGTATCTCCACAGACCACAATTGCGACCGATGCTTCAAGCAACATTTTGGCGTAGGGGTGCTCCATACCCAATTTGATTAATGTCTCTTTTTTTTCAACGATAATAAATCGCCATGGCTGTTCGTTATTGGCCGAGGGCGCCTGCATGGCGGCGCGTAGAATTTTTTCAATCAATTCAGGCGGAATCGACTGTTCCTTATATTTTCGGATGCTGCGCCGGGTTAAAATCGCCTCCATAGCTTCCATTGCCAATTATCCTTTCTACTCTACACAGCCACAGGCGGGAGAAGGACCGCCTTTGAATATGAAATTGATTAGAAATACACTATCGCCGACATTCAGTGAACAGTCGGCGTTGGCATCGGCGGCCGCTGGGCACGATGGCGCCGGGCCGCCCTTAAAGACGTAGTTAATGAGAAAGACAGCATCACCGATATTGGTGTTGTAATCGGTATTGGCGTCCCCGGCAACACTGCAGCAGGAACCGCCCAGACCATTTAGCTGGGCAATAAATCCCTGATGCAAAGTCATTTTTTCGGCGGTTACCGTACCGGCCGGCGTGACGCCGAGCGCGCCGGTAAGAAACATTTTCCCGGCCGGGCTCATGGTCGATCCACCGGCACTTATCTGCGAACAGGGCATCGAGTAAGCGGCAATCTGTGACCCACCCGCGACAATTGCCATCGCCAGGACTGTCAGGATGGTTTTCACTATGGATGTTTTTATTTTCATAATCTCTGCCCGCCTCTATTGAATAACCTGATCCGACTGCGCGGCAAGCAATTTTTCGAGTTTTTCAAGTCGCGTGGTTATTGACTCCAGTTGATCTTTCAGGTGAGCGACCTCATGAGTTCGGTTTTGTAACTGCTGCTGGGTCTTATAAAGCTCCTGTATTGCCGCCAATGCGATGCCGGAGGGATCGACCGTTGAGATAGCGGCCGTATCGGCGCCGAGTCCAAATATCTTATGGAAGTCCTGGGCGATTGGCCCGATATGGGTAACTTCGTCGGTATCTGTAATATAATTCCACTGTGCGATATCAAGCCGGGCCAGTTTTTCAAGCAGTTTACGACCATCGATCGGCCTAAAGTTCTCCTTTAAATTACGGCTGGAGGCATTTGTCCAGTCGCCGGAATGAGTAAGATAGGCGCCCGTAGAGGTATTGATGAATCGAGTCGTGTCATAGGGCGTCTCTCCGCCGACATTGGTAATATACACGCCGCCATCAGCGCGCAGGACAAACTGTTCGTTTCCGCCGGAATAGATATCATCGACACACGATTCACAATCATTGGCGGCCATGACCATAGCGCCATGATGAATCGCCTTGGCCCGATTTCCTACCGCAAATGAATAGGCGCCGTCGGCATAACACTTGAACCCACCGGCTACTGTGCCGTAGAGGCCAGAGGCGCTATGGTCACGTCCGCCGGCGATAGTAGAATAAAAGCCATCGGCGCTGTTGTTGGTTCCGCCACCGATCGTGGCGCCAAAGTCACTGGCGCTGTTATCTTTGCCTCCGGAGATAGTGGCGTTTTCAGCGATGGCCGAATTCCAGGTACCGGCCACGAATGCATCCTTGCCGGTATTGGTATTATTGGGACCGAGCGTCGCCTGACCGGTTACGGCCAGTTCACCGTTGATGATCCCGCCGGCGGCCTGATGAATAGTCGCTGTCCGAAGCGACAAGGGCATTGCCGTAATACGGGTACGCGGTGCAAGTTCATCTTCGCCATTGACCGTGATCGCCATATACACCTGTTCCAGAGTATTGAAATCGAGTACTTCTGAACTGAGAGAGATGATAGTGGTAAACAAGCCTTCAGTCACACTAACTTCAGCAAGCGATTCGGACCAGAGAAGGTTGCCGGCGGTTGAATCGTCGTAGATTGCGAGGTCGAGGCTGACCAGACCGTCCACCGGTTTGCCGTCCTCATCAAGCAAATACCCCTGATAGGCAACAGGATATATCTGGCCAAAGACCACCGATGTCAAAATCCAGGCCAGAATGATGAACATATAGCGGCGCATGAGTTGCCCCTTTCCATAGTATTGTCATGCGGGAGAAATGCCGCACTCCCGGGAATTTTCTTCATCGGTCTGAGTAAGTCAGACGTGTATTCTGCTTGCGGCAATATAGGGCCAAATTGCTTTATAATAAAGGATAATTTTAACCCTGATTGGGGTAACACAGGCAGGCGAATATGTCGCCTGCCTGTGCCTCGATAAATTAGTCGCAGCCGGGTGGCGGGCCGCTTTTGAACACGAAATTGATCAGGTAGATACCGTCGCCGATCAGGACCTCGCCATCGCAGTCAGCATCCCCCATGATCAGAGGTTCCGGCGGGGGACCGCTCTTGAAGATATAATTGATGATGTAGAGTATATCGCCGATATTGATATTCTGGTCGTTGTTAGCATCACCCAGCATACCCGTCGCAAAAGCACGGACATCGGAATAGGTAATTCCGCTGAACTGATCATCGGCCCGGACGCGCCAGTAGTAACTGGCGCCGAATGGAAATGGTGTCGTCGTCTGGTAGGAGGTATCGCCATTCATTTCGATACTCGAAAACGAGGTGAAGTCCGGATTCGAGGAAAACTGCAGTCGGTATATTATTTCATCGATCAGGTCACCGCCGTCGGTTGCCTGCCAAACAAAAAGTCCATGGCCATCGCTCAGCACAATACCGTCATCAGGAGACAACAGGGTGAAGGCCGCCGGGGGATCATTGGACGGGTTAGCCCAGAATTGCGCAAGATCGCTCCAGGCGCCGTCTTCAAAACCATCGGATGCCCGAACGCGCCAGAAATAGACCTGATCATCGGCGAGGTTCACATCGACTTTCCATGAAGTAGATTCGCCTGACTGCTGGGGACGGTTTTCATAAGACGTCACCGGGATAGTCATCGCTTCATCTTCATATATCTCGTAGTCATAGGTCAGATTATCGAATTCAGCGTCGCTGGAATTGCCATGGATCAGATCTGGGTTTTCTTCCGGTGTACCTTCCATAGCGGCC
>CAZGLR010000001.1:55097-75990 GCA_964526635.1 uncultured Ignavibacteriales bacterium
GGGGAGAGGTTGCCCGGAGTGGTGGGCACCGAATTCATGCGCAGTTCACGGACTTTCCAGCCTGACCAGAACTGGCCATTAAAGACACGGACACGCGCATAGTACCGTACGCCATCATCCAGCGTTGTTCCGGCATACGCAACCGATGTATCCGATGATACGGCCTGATAATCCCAGTTCTCAACAGTCGTCCAATCCTGATCGAGCCCGATCTGAATATGGTATTCGAGCTGCGATTGACCAGCCTTATCGAAATATCCCCAATGGAAAGTCGGCGTGTGATCACACAGATGTGTATGGTTGGCTTCTTCAGTGACAAGTATCGTCACTTCGGGCGCCAGCGACGGCTCCTGATAGCCGAAGAAATTGAGGCAGTTAAGGATGATATCATCACGTGGTATCCAGCGGGAATCGCCATTGATTATCGCCTCGATACCAAATCCCATGAAAATCGACTTATAGGAACCGGAATATGACACTGACCCGAAATCGGTTTGCGTGAAGTATTTGAACTCCGCGATACCACCATTGACTGGCAACATATGATCGGTGTTGGTTTGATTGGCGGCGCCGCCTGAGCCCTGAATCGCGACTGAATCGGCCGGACCCATAACCTGGCAGCCGGGTTCGGCACAGAGGATGGGGATATATGTTGAACTGACATAGTCGGCCTTTAGATAGTCATTCAAAAAGCCGGGATCAAGGCTCGCCAGCTGGGCCGCGATACCCTGGCCGGTAAGAATGAGATTGCCGCCGTTGTTCAAGAATCCCTTCATCTGAGTGATTTCGGCGCTGGACATCGGATTGCTGCGATAGTCACCGGTGAACCAGATCACGGCCTGATAATTCAGCAGAAAGACTGAATCCGGCGGGACCATATAGGTCCAGTCCCAGTGCTCATACGGGATGCGTAATGCTTCCAGCGACTGACGATACCATATCTGCAGATCATCCTGATTATCATCATCGATCAATATCACTTGAACACCGCCGATGGCCTGTTCGACGACCATTGTGTCTATGCGGGTGCCGGCATCATAGATGACTTCGACAAAGAACGAATCAATGCGCGGCACATAATCGGCAGGGATCGTAATCTGGAACGGATCCGCCGTATTGACAGCCGAATCCTTGGCGGGAATCGTGCCAAAGGTGGCTAAATCATCGCTGATAACCAGTAAGGCATCATCGCAGAATAGCCGGGCCTCAACGTCAGTCACCGGTTCGGCGCCATAGTTGGAAAGCGTGACAGTAAACTCGACCGTTTCACCGGCTTCGGGGATATCGTCACCATCACCGCCAACAGCATCGTCAAAGGCCGATCCACCCATCAGCAGCATCCCCGTTTCCGGAATGATATTGATGACCATGGCCTCGACCATGGGATCGCAACCGCTCCACGGGCAATAGAGACCATCAACCACATACCAGGCATTATTGCCGCCCCCCCAGCCGTAGTTGAAGTGGTACTGATTGGTGCCGCCGGTTTCTCGCCAGCCGTCACATACGATGGCATGGCCGGAAATCCGATACAGCGTTGGAAGGCCCTGATTAATTTGACTTTTGATGACATTGAACCAGCTCTGGGCGCTGTAGGAATTGCGATAGACGGCATTGGCCGATTCGTCGTAGTTGAAATAGGTGGGGAAGACGATCTCGCCGTACATTGTATATGCACCGGAACCGCAGGCGCCATAGTCCATTTCAAAAGCGACGCCCATTTCGTAGCTGATCTCAGCCACGTCATGATTACTGCCGCCATAGGAGTAGCTATCGGAGAAATCGGCACTGAGGTTCTGACCCTGAGTACTGCCGCCGCAGGAATTATCGCCGGACCAGTAGTAGGAATGAGATCCGGTGCCCAGGGGAGGCCATTGGTGGTACCAGATAAGCTGGGCCGCGGCCGTTGCGACACATCCAACCACTGTGGTGCCGCCATCGCCCGGTGGACAGTACATATTATAGGGGTATCCCTGGTGCCAGGCAGTCGTCAAAAGCGGTCCGGCATCACGGGTCGTTTCAGTGCCCGCCTTGGTGAAAAACTGGTCGACTGGTACGCTGAAACGGTCCCAGGCGGTTTTATTTGCTGGATCCAGAAGCGGCTCGGGATCGCCCGCCGGGGTGGCATTGAGATCGCCATAACGGTCAGTGAACAGGTCAAACCGTGACTGAATCACCTGCCGGAGCATCAGGGCGAAACCGTCGGCCTCATGAATATCGAGATTGTTTTCATCCGAATAGGCCTTTACCGGCGCCATCTCTTTCAAGGCCGGGATGACAATATACCCGACCGGGTCGATATGATAGACGCGGCCCAGCATGGCGCCGTTTTCAATAATTTCTTCACTGCCGATGATTTTCGGAGTGAGTGATCCCCCCCAGGATCCGGTTTCTGCCGTTATATGTGTCATCCAGTTTTCAGCCACCTGATCCATGTCGATATCGGTCGCCAGTTCGGCAAAGACTGACCGGGGAATCAGCAGCAAAAACACGATGAGACTCAATGTGATAAATACAGGTTTTACAATGCGCAGCATGAGTCGTCCTCTCTCGTGCATTCAGGCGGGGGGCCTGATGATGCCGTCAAACAAGTTGTGCTGCAGCCTGACGCTGGGTGCGGGGCCGTCAGACCGCCATATGAGGTATGGCGTGCAAGGGGTACACAGATGTACGGTCTGTTTAATATAATACAGTTCTTACATTTGGCAATCAAAAATCGACATACGCGCCTATTCAGCGGGGTAATTGGGAGATTGATCCAAATTCACGTAACTTCTCCGTAATTCCACCGTAAATGTAAGCGCCTCAAGTTGTTCTGATTGAAGTAAACCATCTGGTAGTTTTTTGCATCGTACTAACGGAGAGATCATACAGGAGGAAGTTATGAAACCCGTTATACGAACCACCCCCAATGTCCTCACCGCTGCCATTTTTGTCGCCATAATATTGACTGTCCCGGCACTGGCCGGAGTCGAAAAAGTGGTTACGAAAAATTTTGAAGTATCCCCGGGCGGCGAACTTTTTGTGGAAACCGATCTCGGTTCAATAGAGATATTTACTTCCGATGTCCATGCTGTGGATATCGAAATCGTACTGGAAGCCAGGACTTCCAACGAAAAGCGGGCCCATGAATATTTCGATGAATTCGATATTCAATTCGATGCTTCCGGCAATATCGTAGAGATTGTCGCCGAATATGATGATGATCGTGGCGATCGCTGGCGGCGCGGCCGGGCCGATTTCAAAGCCAATTTTTATATTACCGTACCCCGTGAGTTCGATGTTACTCTCCTGACGGCCGGCGGCAGCGTCGCCGTTGGCGATCTCGTCGGCAATGTCAGGGCCACAACCTCTGGTGGCAGTCTGCTTTTCGAGAAGATCGATGGCTCAATTCGCGGGCAGACTTCCGGCGGTAATATCGCTGTCAAGACGTGCAGCGGACAGGTAGATGTCACCACTTCCGGCGGCAGTATCGGTATCGGTTCGGTGGGTGGAGACGTACACGCTGCCACTTCCGGCGGCAGTATTGTGGTTGAAGAGGCCTTCGGGCTGGTTGACGCCTCCACGTCCGGCGGCAGTGTCATGGCGCGTCTGGCCGAACAGCCCCGTGGCGATTGCCGTCTGTCAACCTCCGGCGGAAATGTGACGGTGTACCTGAAAGAGGGCATCAATGTCAATCTCGACGCCTCAACCTCCGGGGGTAAGGTGTATACTGATTTCCCGATTAAGGTCCAGGGGCAGTTGACGGGATCATCGATTCGGGCGTCGCTGAATCAGGGTGGCCCGGAAATGCGTTTGCGGACCAGCGGAGGAAACATCGAAATAAAAGCGTTGTAAGGTCCCCCTGCCCCATCAACACCTACCAATTTAGTACCCAGCGGGTCGGTTTCCCCAAAACCGGCCCGCGATTTTTTATATACGGATTACTTTGGATTTATCGAGTTTATCGTCTTTGGGCTTTTTGGGGGTATCAATCTCGCGAACTAATGTTTCCGGACCTCTGAAAAGACGAAGTCGAGGCGGTTTGTTCTCGCGATAATACTCGTCGGCCATCCGCTCGATTTCGCGGCCATATTGACGGGCCACCTCTATCCGATCAACTGTATTTCTCAGATGCGTTCGCAGGGCGACGGCATCATCGATCGGCATGGTATTTATCCGGGCGGCCGTATCCATCTCGACCCGGCGCAGCAGCAGGTCGCCATGATGCTGATTCAACGACCCGGCCAGCGCGAGTAAAATAACAATAGCATCGACGGCCGTCGCCAGCGCCAGTGAGAACGCGGTCAGATAATCGATATCAATAAGATCGCTGATGACCATCATGAATGCCTGATGACGGCTCCGGGCCTGCTCCACAAAGGCGGCCGGTTCGGGGGGAGGGGTGGCAATGACATCGCGATTCAGTATTGCACCGATCTCCGAGGCGGGGAAGCCGGTCCAGGCTGCATTGACAACAGCGAACTGTGCGGCGACCTCATCGTGACCGGATAACCTTGTCCGGGCGGTATCGAGCCGGGCAGTGTAGTCCGCGATGCGAGCGAGATTTTGTAGCAGGAAAGAACGGTGATTTTCAAGATATTCAACAATTATTCCGCGGCCGGTGCCCTGGGAGTAATCTTTGCCGGTGTTTTCTTTCCATGATGCCACCATCTCGCGCGCACCCTCGACCACATTCTGGAGGTATGGATCTCCCGAACCCTCGTCAGCCATAGTTGACCATCCTTTGGTCAACTCGAGTTTGACAAGAGTTGAAATACGATTGGCCTGATACCGACCTCGTTCGAGGGCCTCATTGGCCTGCTGGTTGTAGCTGTCGAGGATGGGGCGGGCAGCCCGGGCGAAATCAAGGCGGACCTCGATACCGCGCGTGGTTGATTTCAGGGCGGTATCGAAGCTGGCATAGGAGAAGAAAATCGAAAACACGGCAGCCGTGGCAAAAACTGTCAGCAGGAGATGACGATTTTCGCGGGCTTTCATCAGTTTCCACGCTACGCCCAACATTGAGGCCTGGATACCAAAGGCCCCGATAGCAGCCAGGGATACGGGTAGTAAAATAGTTAACCCCCGATACGTCGTGTAAAACGACAAGGCCGAAAGCAGAAACGTCCCGCAATAAATCAATATGTTAATCATCTGGGTAAGACGCAGTTTCATGTATGCTATCCCCATATGCCGCAAAAATGATGCCCTTTGAGTGAATATCGGCATATGTGAGAGATGGCTATATAGTTCGACGGCTTAAAAATATCCTCCGGCCGGTTCGGTCGGAGGATGGAGTGATACCGTGACGGGATGGGTATGGAGCTTTAGATATGCCACCAGTACGAGGCTTTGACAAGAAATACATTATCCGCGCCGGAGGAGAAGAACTTCTCGAAATCGCGGCCCAGGCTGAGATTGTTCTGGGTGGCATTGAAGTCCGGACGGGCCCGGGTCCAGACCAGATAGAGTGTACTGCCGGGCAGAAACTCCCAGCGGACAATCATGGTCGAGTTTATGACCGTGAAATTATAGTCGTAGGTGTTGTCGTCGATCGTCGCGGCGTTGGAATCGTCGGCCAGGCGCTGAGCATTTATTTCATCGATTCGGTCTGTACTGTAATTGAGTCCGCCCTGATATGCCCGGGGATTATGATAATCAAGCCCGGCGATGACCGTATTGGCCGAGAGTTGAATCGACAGATTGCGGTTGACCATGACGAGCGCGGCAATCCGAGGTGTGAATTCGTCTTTGGCCAGCGAGGCAAAGACAGCATCGCCCTCGCTGATATTGGAAACCCAGCGGGTTTGATTGAAACTACGATGATAATTGGCACCGATTTCCAGTTCGATATTGGAGCGCGGTTTCATCGTCACACCGATATAATTGGCCCACCAGGTACCCTGACGGGTTTTGCCGGCACCGGGATTAATACTCCATGATAGGGGCTTGCGACGGTCGGAATACATATTGAACCAGAAACCATACGTGGGATTCTGGGGCAGTTCCCAGAGACCATTGTCACGGGTTTCGCGGTCGCTGTATGTGGTTGTGCTTATGTCGACACCGCCGCCGAATTCCCAGCCCGAGTTTGTCTCGACCCAAAAATTGTAATTGCCGCCGCGTTCGATATTGTTACCGGCATAGTTCCAGGTCTGGTAGCTGTTGAGATTGTGCCAGCTATTGCGAATGAACCACCAGTCATTGGTGGTTCGGTATTGAAGCCAGGCATTGAGACTGCGGGCATCGTTGCGGGCGGTAAAGCCAAGTCGATTGATATACAGGTTAGGGTCTTTAATAGTCCAGCCGATCGACCCGCGAAAATACTTGCCGGCGTTTTTACTGAGACGCCCGGTCATTCCGAAACCGGTTTTTTCGCCATGAAGACGGCTGTAGACCATCTGGCCGCTGAAGTCATAGGTGGCATTGTCTGTGGAAAGTCGCCAATCGACCCCGCCGGTCCCGACAGGATATCTGTTGTCCTGGCTGACCAGGGTAAAGAGTCCGCCGACGAATGAACTGTTGAATAATTCCTGACGGATTCGCAGTACCGAGTAATTCGCCAATGGCTCGGCGATGCCGTCGCGTTCAAGGCCGGAGGTACTAAAATACGTAGCCTTTTCCTCAGCAGTGGTGGCATTGAGAAAGGCAATTGATGTTCGTTTGGCGATTTTGCCGGTCAATTTGGCCGCTCCGAGAATCGAGGTCGCCCGGGGGTATTCAGTGTAGTAGTCGACATCATCGGTGGCTTCGAGTCCGGAGACCGGACCGCCGATGCGCCTCGAGTAAAACAGGGCGAACTGGGTGCTGAATAAATCCGCGCCTTCGACAAAAAACGGCCGCCGTTCGGGAAACCATGTCTCAAAAGACGTTAAATTCAATACCGGACGATCAAGTTCAACCTGCCCGAAATCGGGATTGATCGTGGCGTTGAGCGTCAGATTTGATGTTACTGAATACTTGAGGTCAACACCGACATCACTGCCGATTTCGCGGCCGTCGGGATTACCCGCACTGACAGGTTCTGTTTCGACGCTCGAAACTGCATATGGGAGAATCTCCAGACTGGTTTTGGGCCGGATGCCGTGAATGCCGGTTATATGCCCGAAACGGGAGACCATACCGCCTTCGGTCGAGGGCGAAAACGCCCACCAGTCGGATTCGGTTTTACGGCTGATATAACGGGTGAAATTTACGCCCCAGGTGTGCTCTTCAAGCGCGGGAAAACGCAGGCAATGATAAGGGATTTTAATTTCGGCGAACCAGCCCCAGTCATAAATATTAACGGCGCTCTCCCAGACGCCATCCCATTCGGTATCGGCGTCGGTGTCGTTAAAGAGACTCATGTCACGCTGCACTCCGGAGGCGTTTACTTCAAAACGGAATCCCGATTGATGATCATGATAGGGATCCAATCCGATGGAGATACGATCAGCTTCGGTCCAGCGGTCGCGCCGGACCAGTTGACGCTTAATATTTTCCGGCTCATTGTCATAATTCCAGAATGCAAAATAAACCGCTTCGTCGTCATAGACGACAGCGACTTTAGTAGACTCAGAAGCCGGCATCCCCTCGTCCGGATCCATTTGATAAAATTCGGTTGCGAATTTCAGCACTTCCTTGTTCCACATCGGATCGTCATAGTTGCCATCAATAACCGGTGTGGCCGGGTTGACCCGGGTGGCTTCGAGATCAGGCGTGATGCCTTCTGTGAGGGGGTAACTGGTCTGACTGAAAAGGGGAGAAGCAAGAAAAATAAGACAAAGAAACAGCCAGGCGCTTCGTAATCGTCCGCAATACATACCGGCAAACCTCCACAGTTTGTTCGCCGGAAACCGGTTTCTGGCAAGTGTTAATTACCGCAATCTTCCTTTTGACGATGTCCTTATAGAAAAGGTTGTCTTTTTGAATAAAAAAAACCGGGGTGGTCGCCCCCGGTTCAGCGGAATGACATTTTCAGCAGCCCGGGGGTGGACCGCTCTTGAAGATGAAATTAATTAGATGGATGGCATCACCGATGTTGACTGCCTCATCACAATTGGCATCGCCGGCGCGAGACGGTACCGGTGGAGGTCCGGCTTTAAAGACGAAGTTAACAACCAGAATCGCATCGCCGACATTGACCGCACCATCGCCGTTGGCGTCGCCATCCACATACGGCCTGACATCGAAGAAACCATTGTAAGTTATAACCGAAGCGGTGTCGATCGAAGCAGTCACCGATGTATCAACTTCCATCGAGTCACCGTTTTCGGGATCCGATGGAATCCACATGCCCGTGCAGACAGTATCGGTCCACTCGGTACATTGCCACCATGAGGTATCGACAAGCGTATCAAACACGACTCCGATCAGATCGCCGTACGGATCCGAAAATCCAAAGGCGTTTATCGGCTGAGTTATAATAACTATGTCAGTCGTCGAATCCTGACTGAGCGGATGAATATCATCGGTGGCGTGAAACAGCAGGCGGAACAAGGTCCCGCCTTCCTGGGGAGCGATATATGGCGATTTCTCAATCCAATTGCCGAGTCCGAGTATCCTGAACGTTGACCCACCGGTTCCCAGCATCGACGTTTCAATCAATTCGAAGTTGTTTATCAGGGTCCCGATGGTATCCCAGGCAATAGTATCCGATGGACTCCGACCGAAATAAACCAGATCGGGATTGGTGAATGTCATCTGCATTGCAAAACCCGCGACAACATCCTCGGGATTATCAAAGATGACATCCATGGCGATCGCCGTATCACCCTCAAAAACAACAGCGCTGTCGAGTTCGACACGAAGTTTCACCTGCGCTGATACTCCGGACGAACAAAGCATCAGCAGCAGAGTGCAAAGCACAATTCCGCCCAGTGTCCCATAATGCGTATTCATGCTCATAATTTCCCCTATTGAAGGCAGTTTATTCCCAGCAACCGGGTGCCGCGCCGCCGGAAAAGATATAGTTAATGATTTTGACGATATCGCCGACGTTGATGACGGCATCGCAATTGGCATCTCCATAGTCCAGCGGATCGGGCGCCGGACCGGATTTGAAGACGTAGTTGATCAGGAAGATACCGTCGGCCACATTGACGCTCCAGTCGTTGTTGGCATCACCCGGGAAATGAGTGACAACCCGTAAAGCGCCCTCGTTGAAAAACGATGCTGTCGTATCGTAGTACGAAAATGGTATCGTGTCGATGATCGCCGTATCGGCCTGACTGGGCAGCACCTGAACCCATGAAAGGCAGGAGTCGCCGTCCCAGTGCTCGCAGGCATAGTAGAAAGTGTCGATATAGGTTTCAGTGATAATCCCGATAAGATATCCCCGTGGTGTACTGAAGCCGGTTTTAGTCAGAGCGGTGTCGATGCGTAACTCGGTCAGTGAATCAGCCGGGAGCGGTTCTTTTAGATGACCGATCAGGCGCAGGAGCAGCCCGCCGCTTTGCGGGGCGAAGCCGGGATTATATGGCGGCTCAACTATATTGGCCAGGGCCACGATCTGGATGTCGCTCCAGACTCCCGATGGTGATATTGAATTGACCAGCTGCCAGCCGCTGAGCAGCGTGCCGGTGGTGTCCACACCCCGAATCGGCAAAAGCTGCGAGGCATCGAAATACATTAATTCCGGATTTGAAACCGAGACATATAGCGATACCCCGGCTACGCTGTCATTGGGACTGTCGAGGTAGACATCCACATAAAAGCGGGTCGAATCGGGCAGGATTGCCGCGTTGGCAATGGTGAGATTTATGGCGGTATCGGCCGGTTCAGCGGTCGTGGTCGCCGTCAATCCGAGCCAAAGCCACAGCAAAAGCAGAACTGTCAGTGACCCGCGTCGGGGAACGATCATAGTATCGCCTCCTATAAGGTTTATGCTATCGGAAATACCGATAGGCGAACAAAGACGTTCTCCTGAACAGTAGATGCTCTAAAATCTATCCTTAAATGTTACTATTAAATGCGTTACAGTCGGTATCAGTAGGCCGTAGAGAATTCCTTTCAGAGTATATTAAATATAGCGCCATTCTATTTTGAGTCAAGTTAAAATTCTGTTACCGGATACTGCCTTGATCATTGAAATCGCTTGAAAACGCACGGTTCATGATTTACCTTGAGGGCCATTGTCGAGAGTATTTTGGGGCGGGAATAGACGGGCAGGTGACAGAAATGGGCAAGAGTCCGGATAGCAAAAGCAACTATGAAAAAACGCGCGAAGCTGTTGGGTATGTTAATCGTCTGAGCGCAACTCCCGAGACATATAAAGCGATCGGGTTCAAAAGCGGGCTCGAGATTCATCAGCAGCTTTTGACCGATAAAAAACTGTTCTGTCGATGCCCGGCCGGGATTTACCAGGCACGGGAAAACGATTTCGATGCCGAGCTGGTGCGGCATATGCGGCCGACACTGAGCGAGCTGGGGGAATATGACGGCACCGCGCTTATGGAATTCAAGACCCGCAAGGATATCTATTACCGTATTGCCGATGAAACCGCCTGTACCTATGACATCGATGACACGCCGCCATTCCCGGTAAATCGTGATGCCCTGGATATTGCCCTTGAAATCGGCCTGTTGCTGAAGACGAATATCGTCGGCGAATTGCATATTACCCGAAAACAATATCTCGATGGCTCCATTCCAACCGGATTCCAGCGCACCGCAATTGTTGGAATCGAGGGCGAGATACCGGCTGCCGGGAAGACGATTCGGATAATCCAGATATCAATCGAAGAGGACTCCTGCCGGGAAGTGATAGACGTTGGACACAAGCGGGTGTATACTACAGATCGGCTTGGTATGCCGCTGATCGAAACGGTCACAGCTCCAGACATGATTACGCCCGATGAAGTTGCCGAGGTATGCGATTATCTCCGTTTTCTGGTCCGCAGTACCGGCAAGGTCCGGACCGGGATCGGGGCTGCCCGCCAGGATGTCAATGTCAGTGTTACCGGCGGAACTCGCATCGAAATCAAGGGTGTGGCGCATATCCGATGGATTCCCGAATTGACGCATAATGAGGCGTTTCGCCAGGTCGCCCTTTTACGAATCAAGGGAATTCTCAATGGTCGTATCGACGATGTCAAATCGTGGGAGCCATCGTATCTTGATCTTGATTCTCAGTCGATCAACATTCAATCAGATTTTCTGGCTACCCTGCGACGGCGAAAATACCGTCTGGTAGCTGTCAATCTCCCGGGATTCGATAGTATCCTGTCCCACTTTACCGGGCCCGGCCGTATGTTTGCCGACGAAATCAGCGACCGCCTTAAAGTCGTCGCCTGTATCGAAAAGCCGAATATGACCCACAGCGAAACGATCGACGGCATCGGCGCCTCACCCGTCCTGCCGCAGCTCGACTGGACCGATCTGGAGCAGAAACTGGGAGCCCGTGCCGGCGATGCCCAGATTCTGCTCTGGGGGCCTGACGATGATATCCTGACCGCCGTCGAGACTATTGAAGAACGGTGCCGGCTGGCGTTCGAGGGTGTTCCCAACGAAACACGCAAGTCATTCCCCGATGGCACGACTGTCTTTGAACGAGTCCTTCCAGGTCCGGATCGCATGTACCCCGATACCGATTCCGCGCCGATTTCGATTCACGATGACGAACTGGAGAAGCTGCGCGAGGGATTGCCCTCGCCGGTGTCGGAACGATTGAGGCAATTGCAGGAATGGAACGTCCCGGAAGACTGTTTCGAATATCTTTTGCGGCGCAATCTGGTCTGGATTATCGAGCGCATTGTGACAGATTTTGGATTCGACCCGAAGTTTATCGGCACATTTTTCGGGCATCGAGTTAATTGCTTCGATACGCGGGTGAAAGAAACACCATTTTCATTTTTCACACTCTACCATATGTTCGGCTTTATCCACCGGCGCGGTCTGGATCCGGCTATCGCCATACCTATGCTGGCCGAATTGTACGCCAACCCCAAAATGGTATTCGATTCGATACTTACGGCCATACAATTCAAACCACACGGTATTGAGGAACTTTCCGATTATGCGACCCTGTATCACCGTAAGTTTTCCGAAATCGGTAGATCTACGGATTCAACAGCGCGAACCGATTGGGTTATGGGGCGGATGCGTCCGGCGGCAGTGGGTAATATTCCGATGAGACAGTTATATGAGATGGTAACGCGGGGAGGCGGCCATGAGTGATATTTTTAAAGGGTATCGCGGCGCGGCCCTTGAAGCGCTGAAGAAATTCAGTGTCCGGGTGTGGAGTCAGGCCAGGATTGCCTCAACCCGCGGCGAATTCGCCGGAATTATCCTGCCGCGCTCTGAAAATGACGACGATCGCCATATTGTCCTCAAACTCGATACCGGATACAATGTAGGGGTGGCGGTGGAGACTATTACCGATATGAAGGAAGTCGGATATCGCGAAGCCCATTATAAAATACCCGAAAAAGAGTTCCCCTTTTCACCCGAAAAACCAAATGTGAAGCTGTTCGGAACCGGCGGGACAATTGCCTCGCGACTGGATTATCGCACCGGTGCAGTGATTCCGGCCTTCTCGCCGGGTGAACTCTATGGCGCCGTACCGGAACTGGCCGATATCTGCAACTTGACAACCGAAAAACTCTTTGCTGTCTTCAGCGAAAACATGGGACCGCAGCAATACCTGGCCCTGGCCAAAGCAATCGGCAAGGAGATAGAAAATGGTATCGACGGCATCATCATCGGTCATGGTACCGATACCATGCATCATACTGCCGCGGCTTTATCATTTATGGTTCAAAATCCCCCCGTTCCGATTATCCTGGTCGGTTCGCAGCGTTCGTCGGATCGACCATCATCAGATGCCGCCCTGAATCTGATGCACGCCTGCCAGGCCGCGGCCCACGGCGATATTGCAGAAGTGCAGGTATGCATGTTCGGACCGACTTCTGATGAATATGGTCTCCTGCATCAGGGGACACGGGTGCGGAAGATGCATTCGTCATATCGCTCGACCTTCAGGACTATCGGCGATATACCCATCGCAATGGTTGACCGGGAGAAGATCACTCCGATCAAGAATAATTACAACAGGCGCCGTCTGGATCGAAAGGTAACGATCAAGCCGTATTTTGAAGAAAAAGTGGCATTGGTGTATTATTACCCCAATATGATGCCGGATATTATTGATTCGCTCGTCGAAAACGGTTACCGGGGGATAGTCATCGCCGGAACCGGTTTGGGCCATGTCAATAAGCCGGTATATCCGGCCATTGACCGTGCTACCAAAGCCGGGGTGGCAATATATATGACGGTCCAGACCCTGTGGGGTTATGTCCATATGTTTGTCTACGATACCGGCCGCGATTTAATGAGTCGGGGGATTATTCCGGCCGAGAACATGCTGCCGGAGGTGGCCTATGTCAAACTGGGCTGGGCGCTGGGGCAGACCGATGATCTCGACAAGGTTCGGGAGTTGATGCTGACCCCGATATGCAGCGATATTACCGAACGCGAGCCATTCGATGGCTATCTCATCTTCCAGGGCGGCGTGCCGGAGATTCGCAAGTTTATCCGCGGTATTCACCGTTAATACTGTTGTCAGGACTTTATAATCGTAATCGAAGCCGCAGTGCTGCGGAGAAATCCGAATATCGGTAAAATTCCCGATTGGACCGATTTTTAGTGTATTCGATATCAATGGCTGGCTCCAGCAGTATGCCATTGTGCCCCAGAATGGGCCGCTGAATCGAGATGAAATATCTCGTCTGCCAATCGCGCCGCCGATCATCGAAGGCGGCCTCGAAGAGCCGTTCATCATCCGGCTCAATGGTTTTGATAAATGTCTTATCCCAGTATCCAATCCCGATACTAATTATAGACTGTGGAACAAGATAGGTCTTTATTTCTAAAGTAATACTTTCACCATCCCAGAGGTTTGACCACGGCGCCAGAAAGCGGGCCGAATCGCCATAGACTATCTGCTGATCATAATTCTGGAAGTTGCGCAGTGTGTAGATCACGCTTGCACCGGTACGCGGTCCAATAGGCCGCGACAAGCGCGGCGAGATGAACCATACCCAGACATTTTCCCGCAGATTGGGGACAGCATCGATCGGCCAGGCATACAGCGGGATAGGGAAATCATAGCCCGGCGGTGTTCCGAAACCGTCGACAGCCGGATGCTTATACAGAAATGATGTCGTTGCCAGACCCGATTCAATATCCAGGGCATTGCGCAGCGGCAGTTTTTGATTAAATCCGATAAAAAATTCAATATCCTGCCGGGAGACTGAAAAATCAGTAAGCCCACCGGGCCAGGTACTTTCCGTGATAATCGCATTCCAGTCGAGGTTGACATCTTCACGATTAGTGTAATTGGTCGATATGAAAGTGACCCCGCCACGAATTCTGGTGGCGTCAGTCACAACGAACCCGGCGGTCGCTTTGAGATCGGCGACGATGTTATCAAAACGGCGAAATCCGGTATAGTATCCGGTACCGGTTATATTGCCTGAGAAGAGTAACGTAAAACGGCTGTCGTTCGCGGTGGGAATATATGTAAGCTGGAGGCCGCCGATGACATTGCTGAGCCCGATAATTTCCGGATAATATGTCTGTGCGGTCCTGATCTGGATTTCAAGAGCATCTGTGGGATATGTCTTGAATTGCAGGCTAAGATTGGAATAGCTGCCCAATTTGTTAGTGGAATCGCTGTAGAGATTACCGCGGAAACCACCGCCACCCTGAAACTCCAGGCTGTAATCAAGCGCTGAAAGAGGTGTGGTTAGAAGAACCGATAGAACGAGAATCCGAATAGATCGCAACAGGGCAATGCTCATGGACGGCAGACACCTCCGGCACATCCCCCGCCGCCACCGCTGCCGATTCCGAGCTTGTTGTCGATGCCGAAGGCTTCGCTGGAACAAAGGCCGAAACACCGCTGGTCAAGATATCGCGTATTGAATTTGCGCGCGCCGAACTTTTCTTCGGCGGTCTGAAGGTCCATCGTTACCGCAGTTGAACTGAAGATATCACCCAGCAGACTGGGTGTTTCCAACTCGGAGGCAGGTAGCATCGATGTGAATCGATCGGGGATACCATCGTTGTCGTTGTCGGCATCAATATCGTTGAGTCCGTCGCCATCGAGATCAATAAAAGCGGGAGTTATGTTGTCTTCTGCCAATAGACAGGTGCCTGGCAGGTATAATAATAACCCCAGGACTATATAAATCAGGTGCACCCCACGCATAATAATAACATCCTTTGTGCATGCGGCAACTCCCGGCGGTTTACGCCGGGAGCTACTGGTACTTTAATAGACGCAGTTCGATCCCGGTTCAGGGCCGCCTTTAAAGACGAAGTTGATGATAAAGACACCATCGCCGACGTTGACATTAAAGTCGCAATTGGCATCTGCCCGATCAGTTGGATCGGGGGCAGGACCGCCTTTGAAGACGTAGTTGATGACAAAGACACCGTCGCCGACATTAATGCTGCCGTCATTGTTGGCGTCGCCGCGCGGATCAACGTACAATGGTCCGGCCTGGCGCCACGGGCTGGAGTCATCGAGTTCATCCTTGGTCTGAACCTTGACCTGATAAATACCCTCGGTAAAAGCATGGGTTGCTTCACCCATTTCGCCGGAGGCATAGGGACCCATCCAGTCAGTAATGGTGCCATCATCAAAATCCCAGCGATACCATATCTGATGATTATCCTCATCCGTTCCCGTAGACGTGAACGTATATGACGTTCCCGCGATGCCGACGTCCGGTTTGGTCGGGACGGTCGGCGTATCCGGGGGTGAGTTGACAAACTGATTGTTGGTGACCATTACAATAACTTCAACTGTGGCATTCCCGAGCCAGCTTATTTCAACAGTCAAATCGAGATCAGCGACATCTTCGTCGCCACAACTCAGAATTCGGCTGGAATAATAGGACGTCTGGGGATAACCGCCGACCAGTACCTCGACGCCCTGGTCGAAATAGCAGGTTGGTACATAAACCATATTGTAGTCATCGACTACGGCACCAGCATAGCTGTTTTCGTCGGTAATCATTGCTGCGTAGACGAAGTTATATGTGCCGCTTTGCTTCAGAGTTTTTAATGCCGCACGGGCATTCGGGCAGTTCGGTCACCAGGTGGTGGTGCCTTCGTGCACCATCGTCGTATGTGTAGAGTTGCCTGTGGCAATGTCGCTGCCGGGAATTCCCGGCGTGGCCATCGCTGCCGCCTCGACTGGATAGGCCTCAAACGGATAGGCCGGTTCATCCGGATCAGAATACGCCCGGAATGACTCAGGATTCTGAATATAGGCAATGGCCGCAATATTGGTTTCCGTTATATCGCCATAGCCATAGGGCGTGCCATCCCATTGAATTGTATCCGAATATACACCCAGATACGGCAAATCAAGGGGAATGTCAAGGGCGACTCGCAGGAAGCCATAGTCGTAATTAACAAACCAGGAGTCGCGCCATCGTGATGTCGGTTCAACCATGTACACTTTGAGATGTCCGGTATAGTTTCCGGCCTTTTCACCATTCATGGTGGAGCCATATGTCACCGGGATGGTAAGTTTCGAATCTGGTGATTTCTTCAACGGCGTGGCATAATCGCCAGCGACGGCTGTGCCTATCAGCAGACATAGGGCCAAGGCAAAAACAATCAC
Organism: uncultured Ignavibacteriales bacterium; assembly: GCA_964526635.1. Classification (GTDB taxonomy): domain Bacteria; phylum Zixibacteria; class MSB-5A5; order GN15; family JAAZOE01; genus CAZGLR01. The sequence continues at coordinate 71,695 of CAZGLR010000001.1, forward strand.
CGCAAAGCGCTGCAGCATACCAACCTCCTAATCTCTCGTACTCTGTTGGCACCGGTTGGTGGGTTGTCGATCGGTGCAAGTGTTGTCAGATAATATACCTGTTATCTCCTGATTGGCAAGAGGATAAATATTGTCATGATTGGTCCAAACCGGCATTTCCGGCTGGGCTTATGGTAGTAATGACGGGGCCAAATGAATCGGCCCCATCGGCGGGATTTATGGACAACACGGTGCCGGACCCGAATTGAATACGTAGTTAATAACGTAGACGCCGTCGGCAACATTAATATCGCTGTCGCAATTGGCATCGGCGGCCTCGAGCGGTTCGGGAGCCGGCCCGCTCTTGAAGATGTAATTTACCAGCAGGATGACGTCAGAAATGTTGACTTCGCCATCGCCACTGGCGTCTCCACAGATGTATGGCCGTTTGATTGTCAGTGTCAATTCCTTCTGATCGGCGCCATTGCAGGGATCGATTGCCTGTGCCGTGAAAATCAAAACGACCGGCGTATCAGTCTGACCGGTAATGACACCCTCCGGTGACAGGGTAAATCCCGTACCGTCAAGATCCAGATTGACATCAGACCAGGCCTTCTGGCCGGTGCCGCCGGCTACAGACAGCGTACAGGTAACCGGGGTTGAGATATCAAATTCGGGGAGAACATCCGAGGTGATAACAACCGGTGGATTGACCGTAAATGACAACTCCTGCGCCATGAAAGCCAAAGATTCATCGCTGACGCCGGCAGTAAAACTGATTGGACCTTCGATTGTCGGCGTTCCGGTAACGGCACCGGAAGACGATAATGTCAGACCGGTCCCATCCAGGCCGTTATCCATGTCTGTCCAGGTATGATTACCGCTGCCGCCGATTGCCTGGAGCTGCTGGCTGTAGGCACATTGTACTGTCCAGTCGGGCAGATCGGTGGTTACGATCGTCAACGGTGCCTGTTCGCAGACCTGGGCATAGACCATAAGATCATCGATATTCCAGCCGCAATAGGTCCAGCCACCATCGGTGGTCCCCATAGTGAAGCGGAGATAGACAACCGGTTCATTATCGGCATATGTTGAAACATCGAGTGTAACCGGTAGCCATGCATTGTCAGCTACTTCTTGTGTGTTTTCCCACACAGTGGTCCAGTTGGAGCCATCAGTTGAGATTCGAATATAGGCATGATCATAGGTCGGTTGTTCGACTCCCAGCCAGCGCATGAACGACAGCGTCACACCGGTTTTGTCGGAACAATCAAAGGCCGGGCTGGTCAGGTGGCGTTCCGGCATGTTATTGGTATAGTCGCCATTGAGATTATACCCATAAACATTTGCTCCACTGTACGCCGATGCTGGATCAGGGTACCCATAGCTGCCGCCGCTGCCGGTTGGAGTACCACGCGACCAGGTCGATGACGTTACAGTCCAACCTTTATCGGTTTCAAAATCATCCTCGAAAATGACCGCGGTATCGGTGACGATGTCAACCGTGCGTGGCAGGGCCGGATCGGGATCATACATGACACCCTCGGAGATTTCTTCGGCACTGATATAAAACTCGATCAGATCACCACAGGTAAGTTCAGGGAAAGTCGCCCGGTAGTGATTCGGACCGAGGATTTCCATCGGTTCGGCAACCGGCGCTTTGCCGTTAATCGTGTAATGGAATATACCGGTTCCGGGAACCGCCTGACCATCGCCGATGTTTTCGATCAGCACTTCAAACGAAGCGGTTACATACGGCGAGATGATCTCGGGAATACCGTTGGGGTAAGTAAAACGAATTCCATCGGTACCGCGCAGAGCAATCGAGGGATCACCGAAGAGATTCAACTCATATGTGCACCAGCGCATGCAGCTTTCGTTGATGCGATACAGATTATCTTCCTTTGAATCCTGATTGGCCTTGCCGATTTCGACCATCATTTCGGTACCGGAGAAAATAGCATCCCAGAACTCGCGGTTGAAGCGCTGCGAGGGACCATCGGTGGAATTCCATTCGCCCCAGCCATAGCGGGAATTCATGACCACTGCAAAGGCGCCGCCATCGATTTTAATATTGGCGTATTCGGCCCAGCAGTCGGTGCCGTCGAGATGGCCGGCCAGGCAGGTCTGGGAATAGACCAGGCAATGGTCTACGTTATTGATCGACGCCGTCAGGTCGCTGTTGTAAAGTTTCATGGCGTAATCGGGACTGCCGTGGCCAAGGTGATTCAGGATATGGACATTATTGTTGATCTTGTTAATCAGGTCTGCTTTTGGCCAGGTGTAATCCGCTTCGTAAAGCTTGTCGATCTCGAAGATGGCTGACGGGATACCGACCGTGGTATAGCCATGGGTGCTGCATCCGTCTTCCAATTCATTCATGGTATTGGCGGCATATTCAGACACACCGCCAAAACCGAGATGTTCACCGACCAGCAGGGCTTTCTGCAGATAGGCGCTTGAACTGGCGACATATTGCAGAGTCTTGTTCACGAACCGATCGACCTCGGCCGTGTTTCCGGCCGCACAGCGACCGACATACACTTCGGCCACCATATCGACATCGCCACCGCCGGGACCATCGGTCGGTTCGCCATTTCGCGAGTCGCCATCGTAGTTCCAGGTGCCGTCAAGGCAGGCGAAATAGATATCGCCCGGCATATCGTATTCGACTTCGCCGCCGGGTGAAGATTCAACCCAGAGATCAATGGCCGGGATGATGTCATCGTCGGCCCCGATAATGACATACTCGATACCGTTGGTGCTGTACTCATCGAGAATGTGTGCTCGGACAGTCGCCGGAGCGCTGCCGCCGATGTCTGTGGTCAGATGAATTTCGGTGGGAAGCCCGGTGCTGTCGTGATAATTTTTAAGGGGCTGAAACGACGGCGCCAGGGCGCTGGTGGTGATAATCAGCATACTATAGTTGCGACTACCACGCTTCTGCGCGGCATAATAGGATGTGACCGCGTCAGGATTATCGACCCGCTGCGAGACCGCCAGTTCATCTTCAGGCAAACCCCGGAACGTCTCGATCGTACGCGCTGCCGTTCGGGTCGTGATAGTCACCTCAAGTTCCGGCGCATACATGAGTTTGCCATCGGCCGGGAAATAAATCGTCGGATGCAGCTTAATGATTGCCATCCGATAACCGCGATACACCTGCTCGCCGATTGCCTCGAACCGATCTTCCGGGAACGGCAGACGGGAGAGATATATCTCGGATTTTGGAGTCGGCACTTCCATCAGTTCCGGCTTTGACAAGGGATATGGATTGGCGCGTGGCTCGACCACGACACTTTCCGCTACCGTTTCCCAGACTGCGCCGTTTACCGAGACTGATTCGATTTCCTCGCCATAAGGGAGAAGGATAGTGGCGCCAAAAGCCGGAAGAGCGGGCTCGCCGGCAATGCCGGCATTGGGAACATCCGGCATGATAATCCGATCGTACATGGTACCGTCGATCGATATCGATTTAATCTCGGGGCGTTCAAAATAATACGTTTGCGTGATTGTTCCGGCCGCTGAGGGGATTGCGGCCAAAAAAAGGACGGCGACCAGCAGGATCGCCGTGCGCAAAATACCATTACCTCTCATGTTACACTCCCTGACTTTGGCTCGATCAGGTCCTGACGGGGATTTCAGGACATTCCCGAACCATATGTATGTATCTGGCTCATCAATGTCGCTGCGGTCGCCGATGTTGACTCATGGCAGTCGAATACGGGGGCATCGGCAGAAAACTACTGAGGTAAATATTCCGCATATCACTTCAATATACATTAATCGGTTGATTTGTCTATATAAAAGGCCGGGAGAAAAAGGCCAAAAAGTCAGTCTTTTTGAGCCTTGCCGGCCTTCCAAAGAGCCAGGCAGGTCAAAAACGGCCCGATCCCTCATAGACGATAATCGATGAACGGACCACTGTCCCGATCATCTCCCCGAGATCGGGATGGATGTCCGATACAGCCAGGAATATGCCGATAAAAGTATCGTCGATTATATGTATGTTGTCGAGGGTCTTCTCGGCTGAAGTCCTTTTTGGATCAGAGGCCTGATCATGCCCCGCCCGAATGATAGTATCAATCAGATTGCCGGGCACAAAAAAGGGCCGGCTGCAGCCGACCCTTTATGGAGTATTTACCGGCGGCGCTATGGGCAGCAGGGCGCCGCGCCACCCATGAAAACGAAGTTGATAATATAGGTGGCATCGGCTACGTTGATACTGCCATCGCAATTGGCATCTCCGGCACCCAATGGCGATGGCGGCGGCCCGCCTTTGAAGACATAGTTGATTACCAGGATGGCATCTCCGAC
>CAZGLR010000002.1:0-75095 GCA_964526635.1 uncultured Ignavibacteriales bacterium
CCGAGGGCGTCGATCAGTTCTGGCAGGTGCTGGGCGCCGAGGTGCGGACCTTCAGTGTCGGATATTTCGGCATTGTTACCGCCGCCGGGGCAGTGCTGGCTTTCACTCTGGTGGGACCTGTTGTCCGACGGTCGAGCGCCAATCTTTCGCTGCCCATTTTACTGATGCTGCTGGCCGGCACGGCTGTCTCATCGCTGCCGCTTATTGATATCCGCCTGTTTCCGGTATTGCTGGTGATTTACTTCGCGGTTCGCGAGCTGCTGCGCCCGATTTTTTCGGTGATTGTAAATGATGCTATCGCCTCTGAGGGCAGGGCGACTTTCTTGTCCGGCTATAACCTGACCATGTCTCTGGGCGAAGTGATAGGGGGGGTGGTCCTTGGTGGATTCGCCATGGCCGCCGGGTTGCATGTGTTATTTGTGCTGTGCGGGGTATTGCTGGTGTTGGTGGCTCTGGTGTCGTTGGCGCTGGCGGGGAATCTTCGATAAGTGTTTGTCGAAACCTGCTCGGCTACGCTTCGCACCCTCGCTCCGCTCGGGCAGGGGATTTCGACCCACTACTGCTGGTGCCGGTGGCGATGTTTGCTGAGTGACTCCATTCTGCAAAAAGTTCCGACCGGGTGGCCTGCGGTCGTTGAACACAGGCCATGTGATTCGTGCTGATTTTCCTGTGGCCGGCCGACCCGGCCACTACGACTATAGTCCGGCTTCTGGTTTCGTAATTTCAATCTGTCGTACAAGGGGCGCGGTTTCTGCGCCCGTCGTGCGATTGTCTCGATTTTTGGAGATTAGATCATCTTCCGTCGGGACGGGAAACCCGTCCCCTACGACCATGGTCAATTTATGAGATCAAATCTAAATCCATCTTAGGGGCGCGGTTTCCGCGCCCGCCGAACGGTTGAAATCAATCGAAAGAGTTTGCCCGGTGCCCCAACCCTTTAGGGTTGGGAATAGATGTGTATCTGTCTATCTTAACCCAAGTCTAAAGACTTGGGGCACCATATCATTGTCAATCGCACAGGCCGGTGTCAACGGCCCCGGCACCGGATCATTTACATATCAATAACTGTGCGCTCCCAGCTTGACCTTACCGCGGAAAATCCAATAGATGCTGATCGTATAGGCTATTACTATCGGCATTCCCAAAAGTGCGATGATCAGCATAATCTGCAAAGTCGTATCCGATGATGCAGCATTGTAGATCGTCAGGCTGTGTTCCGGATTGGGCTTGGAGAGAAGCATATTGGGAAACATCCCCACCCCAAAAAGTGCCAGAAGCGCCGCCACCGACGCACTCGATGACAAAAACGCCCGAAATTCGCGGCCATGATGAATCTCCCGGGGAATGTTGGCAATCGCCAGCATATTAAGAATCGGCAGAATCATCAGCGGGGGATAACTCTTGAGATTCTCAGCCATATGCGGCAGGTACAGCAAGGTCATCATCGTCACGGTGACATAGCAGATGATGAAGAAAATGATCGTGTTGTTGATCCATCCGCGAATTTGTTGCTGCAACTCACCCTCGGTTTTCATGACGGCATAGATGGAGCCGTGCATCATAAACAGCGCCACCGTGGTCAGTCCCACCAGCAGGGCATAAGGATGCAGCAGGTTAAAGAAACCGCCGATGTATTCGCCCTGGACATCAAGCGGGATGCCGTAGGCGACATTTCCCAGGGCCACGCCGATTAAAAACGACGCCAGAATACTGGAAACCGAAAAACTGATATCCCAGGCCTGGCGCCATGTGAGCGACTCCTGCTTGCTGCGGAACTCGATTGCCACCGCCCGGAAGATAAGTGTCACCAGCACCAGTATCAAAGCCAGATAAAATCCCGAAAATGCTGTCGCATACACTTCCGGGAAGGCCGCGAACAATGCCCCGCCGCCGGTGACCAGCCAGACCTCGTTGCCATCCCAGACCGGGCCGATGGAGTTGATCATCAATCGACGGTGCTTATCACCTTTGGTCAACAGATGCATCGCGCCAACCCCGAGATCGAAGCCGTCGAGGATGGCATACCCGATCAGCAATACACCGACCAGGCCGAACCAGACTGTGTTCAGATCAATCATGCCCGTCGCCCTCCCATAGGAACTTTCATATCTTCGGGACCATGCTGGATTTTTTCATTAAGCAGGTAGATAAACAACACAAAGAGCAGCAAATAGATCAACCCGAACAACAGAAGCGATAGCCATATTTCGCCTGAACTAACTGCCACCGAGATAGCGTCGTGAGTACGCAGCAGGCCATAGACAATCCATGGCTGCCGGCCGACTTCGGCGGCGATCCATCCGATCTGATTGGCGATTTGGGGCAGCAGGACCGAGAATATAAAAATCCAGAGCATCCATTTTAGCTTAAACAAATGCCCGGTCAGCCAGAGAATGAGTCCCAGTACCGACATACTGATCAAGAAAAATCCGATCCCGACCATGAAATGATATGCCTGGAAAACAATGTTAACCGGCGGTCGGTCCTCCTCCGGGAATGCCTCCAGACCGGTGACGTCGGCCTTGGCGTCGCCATAGACCAGCCAGCTCAGCATACCGGGAATCTCAATACCGGTAGTTTTGCCGTTTTCCTCATCAACCCAGCCGAGGATGTACAAACCCGCCGGGGCCGAGGCCGGGTAATGGCCCTCGAATGCCGCCAGTTTGGCCGGCTGGGTTTCAGCCAGGGTCACCGCCGAACCATGACCGGTGACCAGTTGCATAACCGAGGCCAGCACCGCCACTACGATGGCGATTTTGATCGATGCTTTGGCAAAGTCGGTATGCTTGCCTTTCAGCAAATACCATGCTCCGACACTGAGCACGAAGCAGGCCGCCGTTAACCAGGCGCTGAAAAAGACATGGCTGATGCGGTCGAGAAATGACGGGTTAAACAACACCGCCCAGAAATCGACCACTTCGGCCCGCACGCCGCCGTCGGCCATTTCCACAATATGATGCCCGGCCGGAGTTTGCTGCCAGGAGTTGGCCACGACAATCCAGATAGCCGAGAAATGCGCTCCGGCAGCTACCAGGATCGTGGCGATAAAATGAGTCGTCGGCTTGACTTTGTCCCAGCCAAACAACAGCACCGCCAGAAAACCCGATTCCAGGAAGAAAGCGAAAATACCCTCGGCTGCCAGGGCGCTACCGAAGACATCACCGACGAACCGTGAGTACGTTGACCAGTTGGTCCCGAACTGGAACTCCATGACAATCCCCGACGCCACCCCGAGGGCGAAAATCAAACCGAAGATTTTCACCCAGAAGCGGGTCATGTTATGGAAGAGTTCGTTTTTGGTTTTCAGGTAGGTCCCTTCCATGATGACCAGGAAGAGGCCCAATCCGATACTGAGAGGCGGGAATATATAGTGGAAGCCGATCGTGAACGCGAACTGCAGCCGCGCCAGGATTTCTGTACTCATGACTCCACCTGCCTTTGCACGTTAGCTTATTGTGATCACGTATGTGCTTTTTTTCACAAAATAATTGCCGGAAATATATATCGTTTGATTGACCAAAACAAGTACAAATACCAAAATAGTCTATGACACGGGGGAGGAGGTTTGATGGCATTTACGGGCGAGTATGACTGAGCGGTTGGGTATTTTGTGGCTGCCGGTGGTTTCCGTAAACCGGCGAACCACGTTGGCGCACGAGGAGAGGTTGTCCCATAAGCTGCTTATTTAGCAGATTTTTGAGTATCACACGGTTTTTGTAAGGAAGAGCGACAGAATGTGTCGTGGTGGGGCCGACCGTGCCGTTATGTGCGATTATATTTTCCCGATAAAATCGCCATCGGTCGTATTGGCCGGGTCGGCCGGCCACAAGGTTGCAGGCCAATACAGCCGGAGGGGACGGATAAACTATCGTTATCAAAAATTCCCCCTATTCTTCCACCAAGCCCATATAGCGCAAGTTCTTAAGCCGTTTTCGGTCCAATCTCCCCAAAGCCCTATAAGTTGCTAACATATATGGGCTTGAAAAAAGGAAAAAGGCCTTGACTTTTTGCGATAAATTTCTTTCTTACCTCTCTAAATCGGACCCCTTTGTGAAATTCATCACGAGGCTGATGGTCCGGAAACGGCAAAAGGAGTTGGTTACATGCCCGCTGATTATAGCGCCGTTTTGATATTCATCATCGTCGGTATCGGCCTCGTCCTCTTCACGTTCTTCTTCTCCAGCCTGATTCGACCGCATCGCCCGTACAAAGATAAAAACGAGACCTATGAATCCGGCATTCAACCGTTTATGCAGAGCTGGGTGCAGTTCAACAACCGGTTCTATATTTTCGCTCTGCTGTTTGTTATCTTCGACGTCGAGGCAGTCTTTCTCTTTCCGTGGGCGGTGGCCTATAATGCCCTGGGATGGTTCGCGCTGATCGAGATGGTTATTTTCATCGGCATTCTCGTTGTCGGACTTGTGTATGCCTGGAAGAAGGGAGCGCTCAAATGGGTGTAATCAAACGGCTCCCCATCTATATGGAAAAAATACCGGGTGGGAATATCGTAACCACCTCGCTCAATAAAATACTCAATATCGGTCAGGCGAAATCGTTGTGGTACTTGCTTTTTGGAACCGCCTGTTGTGCTATCGAACTGATGGCCACCGGTGCGTCGCGCTATGATTTTGACCGGTTGGGCATGATTTTCCGAGCGTCACCGCGCCAATCGGATTTGATGATTGTGGCCGGGACGATCACGTACAAAATGGCTCCGGTGGTCAAGCGTTTGTATGACCAGATGGCCGAGCCGCGTTATGTTCTCGCCATGGGCGGCTGCGCTATCGGCGGGGGACCATTTTATTACGACAGCTATGCCGTCCTGCGCGGAATCGACAAAGTCATCCCGGTCGATGTGTATGTTCCGGGCTGTCCGCCGCGTCCTGAAGCCCTCTTGCAGGGCTGCCTGGAAGTCGGCAAAAAGATCCAGCAGCAGAAGATCGAAGATTGGAGTTAGGGCGCTAAAAGATGACAAAAGACGATCTGACTGCCTATATACAGGAAAACTTTTCCGGGTCGCTGGAGGTTATTGAAACCAGCCAGAAGGAGCCGTACTTTATTGTACCGGCCAATCAACTGGTTGATTTCGCCCGTTTTCTCCACGACGATAACCGGCTTCTCATGACAATTCTCATGAACCTGTCGGGGATTGATACCGGCGAAAGGTTCGAGATAGTCTATAATGTCTGCTCGTACCGGTACAAACACCGGGCGTATTTCAAGGTCAAAATTTCCCATGATCACGCCGAGGTCGATACTGTCCAGCGCGTGTGGCGGGCGGCCGACTGGTATGAGCGCGAGGTATGGGAACTGTTCGGGATAGCCATCACCGGTCACAACAATCTCCGGCGCTTTTTGCTGCCCGACGATTGGGATCAGGGCTTTCCGATGCGAAAAGGCTGGGAGGGGCGCGATGTGATCCCCTTCCCGGAGGTATAGGCGATGCCGACCGATCTGCATACCGAAGAACTGTTGCTGAATATGGGGCCGCACCACCCCTCGACTCACGGGGTCTGCCGTCTGGTTCTGCGTCTCGATGGCGAAGTCATTACCGGCTGTGAGCCGGTTGTCGGTTATCTGCACCGGGCGATCGAAAAAATCTGCGAAAATCGCACGTATGCCCAGATTATCCCCCTGATGGATCGTTTTGAATATGTCACGGCCATGATGGCCGACTGGGGCTTTTGTCTGGCGACCGAAAAACTGACCGACCTGGAAATTCCCGAACGGGGTGAATATCTGCGGGTCATCTTTGGCGAGCTTAACCGTATTGCCAGCCACCTGTTGTGTATCGGCGTGACAGCGCTGGATATCGGGGCGCTCACGATGTTCATTTATCCATTCCGTGAGCGTGAGGATATTCTCGATCTGTTCGAAATGACCTGCGGCCAGCGGCTGACCTACAATTATATCCGGGTCGGCGGTGTGGCGCGCGATATTCCGCCGGAATTTATCCCGAAGTGCAACGCTTTTCTCGACAAGCTCGAAAAGAAAATCGATGATTACGAGGCGGTCCTGACCAAAAATCCGATTTGGCTGGCCCGCAACAAAGGCATCGGTATCATTTCGGAAAAGGCTGTCTATGAGTGGGCAATATCGGGACCATCGGCCCGTGCCTCGGGCGTCAATTTCGATATTCGCCGTGATGACCCCTATTCGATATATGATCGCTTCGATTTCGACATTCCGGTCTTCCATGGCTGCGACTGCTATGACCGATATCGGGCACGCGTCGAGGAATTACGCCAGTCGGCCAGAATTATCCGTCAGGCGCTCAAACAAATGCCCGAGGGCGATGTACGGGCAAAAGTCAAACTGAAATTCAAACCGGAACCGGGCGAAGTGTATGCACGCATCGAAAATGCCCGGGGTGAAATGGGATATCATATCATTTCAGATGGCTCCGAGAAACCGTTCCGCGTCCGTGCCCGCGGCGCGAGTTATAACCATCTGCAGGCGCTGGCGGAGCTGACGGTCGGCCTTAAGGTGGCTGACCTGGTGGCGCTGTTCGCCTCGCTTGATATCATTTTGCCGGAGATTGACAGGTAATGGAATTAGCACCGGTATTTTCATGGCTGTATAGCATCCTGGAATCACTGGGACTGGGATTGACCCTGAACAAGATCATTGCCGAAACATCGCTGGCCTTCATGGTGTTCGGTCTGCTGTCGGTTCTGGCGTTGTTCCTGGTCTGGTGGGAACGCAAATTCGCCGGCGATGTGCAGCAACGGTATGGTCCCATGATGCAGGGACCATCGGGCACGCTACAAACGATTGTCGATGCCATCAAACTGTTGCAGAAAGAAGATATTACCCCGACCCTGGCGGACCGTCCCGTCTTCTTCTGGGCGCCGGTAGTGGTATTCGCCTGCTCCTTTGCGGCCTATGTCGTGATACCGTTTGGCGAGGGCCTGATTGTCTCCGATTTGAACGTTGGGATATTGTACATTATCGCGATCACAACTTTCACCATCATCGGCCTGTTGATGGCCGGCTGGGGCAGCAACAATAAATATGCGCTTTTGGGCGGGATGCGATCGGCGGCCCAGGGTGTCAGCTATGAAGTTCCCATGGTCCTCTCGATTCTCGGGGTGGTGCTTGTTGCCGGTTCAATGTCGATGAATGATATCGTGCTGGCCCAATCCGGCTGGGGCGGTTTCAAATGGAATATTTTCTTCCAGCCGCTGGGATTTGTTATCTACGTCATTGCCGCGACGGCCGAATCCAACCGGACGCCGTTTGATTTGCCCGAAGCCGAACAGGAACTGGTGGCCGGATTCAATATCGAGTATTCCGGGATGAAGTTCGCCATGTTCTTTTTGGCCGAATTTGTCAACATGTTCACGGTCGCGGCCATTGCCGCCACGCTCTTTCTGGGTGGCTGGAATGGACCATTCCTGCCGTCATGGATATGGTTTTTGGGCAAGACGCTCCTGATGGTTTTGCTGTTTATGTTCTTCCGCTGGACTTATCCGCGTCTGCGGGTTGACCAGTTAATGGAATTTGCCTGGAAGGTGATGCTGCCGCTGGCCTTCCTTAATATTCTGTACGTTGGGATTTTTGCGAAATGGTTCAACTGGTAAAAGACTTCGTGTCTGGGGCATACAACCTGATGCTGGGGATGTTTACCACCGGTAAACATATCGGGCGCAAAGAGGTGACCATACAATATCCCAAGGAACGCTGGGAAGTCCCGGAACGCTCGCGCGGGATGGTCGTCCTGCTGACCGATCAGGAAACCGGACAGCTCAACTGTACCGCCTGTATGCTGTGTATGCGGGCCTGCCCGACCGCAGCGATACAGATTGAAGTCGAAAAAGACGAAAAAGGCAAGCGGCATCTCAAAGAGTTCGATCTCAATTATCATATCTGCTGTTTCTGCGGTTTGTGCGAGGAGGCCTGCAACTTCGCTGCGATCAAACTGGCCACCAAATATGAATTCCCTGAGTTCGACAGCAAAAAACTCCAGTGGACCAAAAAAGAGCTGGCCGAGTGGGGGAGGGATGTTCCCTACGAGAAACCTGTAAAGAAAAAACCTGTGGCCAAGAAGCCGGTGGTAAAAAAGCCTGAAGATAAACCGGCGGAAGAAAAGACTACAGACAAGTCAGCAAAGGCGGCGGCAGACGCGGCTGAGCAAAAACCGGCCGATAAACCCGACGGCGAGGAGAAAAAGGCGGAGGAGGCATCGTCTGAAAAAACTCCCGGGGTGGACGCAAAAACGGATGACAATAGGGCCGCGACGGCATCATCCGATACGCCTGCGGAAAAATCCGACGACGATGAAGATAAGGGCAAGTCGCAATGACCGAACAGATTGTGTTCTACCTGTTTGCATTTTTAATAATAGCCTCGGCGCTGGCGGTGGTGACCCTGCGGAATATCTTCCATTGCGCGCTCTTTTTGATTCTGGCTCTGTTTTCGGTGGCCGGGATATTTGTCCTGCTGCATGCCGAATTCCTGGCGGTGGTCCAGGTCCTGCTGTATGTCGGGGCGGTGGCGATACTCATGATTTTCGCTATCATGCTCACCTCGCAACTGGCCGGCAAACAGACAAATCTATCCAATGAGCAGACTTTCATCGGCGCCTTTATGACCATACTGCTGGTTTTCGGGCTGCTGTTTTCTCTCAGGGAAACGAATTTCTATATCAGCAGCAAAGCGGCGGTATCCGATCAGTCAACATTCGAGATCGGCAAGCTGCTGATGACCGACTTTGTGCTGCCGTTTGAATTAGTATCGGTGCTGCTTTTGGCGGCGCTGATCGGGGCAATACTTCTGGCACGGCGGGAGGGTCATTAATCATGCACCTGATGCACTACCTGACACTGGCCGCAATTTTGTTTTCGATCGGCTTTTTCGGGGTCGTAACCCGGCGAAATGCGATCGCAATCCTGATGTCCCTGGAGTTGATGTTCAACGCTGTCAATATCAACCTGGTCGCATTCAATTATTTTATTACCCCGGATAAATTCGTCGGGCAGATTTTTGCGATTTTTGTGATCGTGATCGCCGCTGCTGAAGCAACCGTCGGCCTGGCGATCGTCATTCTCATCTACCGGAACTGGCGGAGTATCGACGCCGACCGGGTCAACCTGTTGAAGTGGTGATATGGCTGAGTATTCATATGTCATAATGTTGCTGCCGCTGGCCGCATTTGCGCTGATCGTCTTCTTCACGCACAACAACCGGGCCCTCTCGTCGGGTATCGCCATCACTGCCATGGCGACCGCCTGGGTGATGTCGATTGTCCTGCTGATCCAGATGCTGACGTACCACGGTGATCATGCTTTCCACTTTGAGCGGGCGTTCGATATCGTCGCCTACCAGGGATTTCACCTCGAACTGGGGATACTGCTGGAACCATTGACCGGTATCATGCTGATTGTGGTTACCACGGTCTCCCTGATGGTGCATATCTATTCGCTGGGGTACATGCACGGTGACCCGCGCTTTTCACGCTTCTTCGCCTACCTGGCTTTGTTCTCGTTCGCCATGCTGGGGCTGGTGCTGGCCAATAACTTCTTCATGATTTTCATCTTCTGGGAACTGGTCGGGCTGACATCATATCTGCTCATCGGTTTCTGGTATGAGAAGAAATCGGCCTCCGATGCCGGTAAGAAGGCCTTTATTACAACCAAAGTCGGTGACCTCGGCTTCCTGTTGGGCCTGATGATGATGGGCATGCTCCTGGGGACATTCAACTATCATGAGGTCTTCGAAAAAATTTCCCATGGCGCCATCAGCGGCGGCGCCCTGACCGCCATGGCTATATTCATCTTTTGCGGTGCGGTCGGTAAATCGGCCCAGGTCCCGCTGCATGTCTGGCTGCCGGATGCGATGGAGGGGCCGACCCCGGTGTCGGCCTTGATCCACGCCGCCACTATGGTGGCCGCCGGCGTTTTCCTTGTCGCCCGATCGATGACTATCTTTCTGGCCACACCCGATGGCGCCATGGTCGTGGCGGTAATCGGCTGCTTTACTGCGTTCTTTGCCGCCAGTATCGCCCTGGTCCAGGTTGATATCAAACGCATCCTGGCCTTTTCGACTCTGTCGCAGCTTGGTTACATGATCATGGCTCTCGGTTTGGGCGGTTATACGGCCGGTACATTCCACCTGATGACGCACGCCTTCTTCAAAGCCCTGCTTTTCCTTGGCGCCGGGTCGGTTATTCACGCTGTTCACAGTAACGACATCATGGACATGGGCGGTCTGAAGAATAAGATGAGCATTACCGCGATGACCTTCATCATCGCGTCGCTGTCGATCTCCGGTATCTTCCCGCTGGCCGGTTTCTGGTCCAAGGACGAAATTATTGCATCGGCTCACGGTCATCCGATCTTCATGATTGTCGCATTGCTGGTGGCCTTTATGACCGCCTTCTATATGTTCCGCCTGTGCTTTTTAACCTTCTTCGGCAAACCGCGCGATCAGGAGAAATATGACCACGCCCATGAATCGCCGAAAACGATGACCTACCCGCTGATTTTCCTGGCGGTACTGTCGGTCGGGGCCGGCTGGGTCGGGATACCCTGGTTGTCCCATGGCTACGCCTCATTTGTGTACCACGGTCACCCGCATCATGTGGAACCGGATATTCTGCTGATGATCATCTCCACGATCGTAGCGGTTTCGGGTATTGGGCTGGCTTACCTGATGTATTACAAAAAGTCGATTTCGGCCGAGGCGGTGGCCGAGCGGTTCAAACCACTTTACAATCTGCTGTACAATAAATATTACGTTGATGAGCTGTATCAATTCCTGTTCATCAACCCGGCCCACGCCCTGGCCCGCTTCCTGTGGGGATTCGATGCCGGGGTGGTCGATGGTCTGGTTAACCTGCAGGCGACTATCACGCTCTGGTTATCCAATGTCAAAATGTGGATCGACGTCAATATCGTCGATGGCATCGTCAATGGTTTCGGCATGATCTGTTCGACAGCGTCGTCGGCACTGCGGCGCATTCAAACCGGACGGCTGGCGCATTATGTTCTGGTCGTGCTGTTCGGGCTGATTGTAATCGGCTTGTTGGCGGCGTCGAATTTACTCGGCCAGATTTTCTGGCAGTTTAGCTGAAGATAGAGGAACGGCTTGGAGGATAGAGAGATACAATGAGCTACTCATTCCCGATACTCTCGTACACGATTTTTGTCCCGCTGGCGGGAATGCTGGTGGTGATGGTTCTTGACCGCAAGAGCCATAACGCCATCCGATGGGTGTCGACCATATTCGCTGCCATCGCATTCATCCTGACGTTGATAATCCTCAAGGATTTCAACTGGACAACCGCCCAGTTCCAGTTCATGGAAAAGCACTCATGGATACCGGCGATCAATGCTGACTATCTGCTGGGTGTCGACGGCATCTCGGTGCCGATGCTGGTGTTGACGGGACTGCTGTCGCTGATTTCGATAGTCATCAGTTTCAACATTACCAAACGGGTTAAGGAGTATTTCGCGTTCTTCCTGCTGCTGGAATGCGGGATGCTGGGCGTTTTTGCCGCTCTTGACTTCTTCCTGTTCTACGTCTTCTGGGAAGTCATGCTGGTGCCGATGTACTTTTTGATTGGTATCTGGGGCGGCCCGCAACGCGAATACGCTGCAATCAAGTTCTTCCTCTATACGCTGTTCGGCTCGATCTTTATGCTGGTGGCGATCCTGGTGCTGTATTTCACCTCGCAGCCACATACGCTCAACATGATCGACATGATCCGCATGGGGGCCGGCTTCGATCCGCGGATTCAAATATTCGCCTTCGCCTTCTTCTTCATTGCCTTTGCGATCAAAGTCCCGGTCTGGCCGTTCCATACCTGGTTACCTGACGCTCACGTACAGGCACCAACGGCGATTTCTGTCATCCTGGCAGGGGTTCTGCTGAAAATGGGTACCTATGGTATGCTGCGCATCTCGTGGCCGATGCTGCCGGAAGGCATCCGCTATTTCTCGCTGCCGATAGTTATTCTGGGGGTTATCGCGATTATCTATGGCGCGCTGGTTTCGATGGCCCAAAAAGATCTGAAAAAACTGGTGGCATATTCATCGGTGTCCCATATGGGTTACTGTATGATGGCGCTGGGGGCCTATACCTCAGTGACCGCGCTGGCCGGTTGCATGTTCCAGATGGTGTCCCACGGTCTCATCACGGGTGCTCTCTTTGCTCTGGTCGGCGTGCTCTATGACCGGGCCCATACCCGTGAGATCGCCGCCTTTGGCGGTCTGGCCAACAAGATGCCGGTGTATACCGCCCTGATGACATTGTTTGCGATGGCCTCACTGGGTCTGCCCGGTATGTCCGGATTTATCTCCGAATTCATGATTTTCATCGGCAGCTTCCCGTCGTATCCGGTTTATGTCGGTATCGCTGTTCTCGGTGTCGTGCTGACTGCGGCCTATATTCTCCGCATGGTGCAGAAGGTATTTCTGGGTGAATTCGATATTTCCCGCTGGGGGCATTTAACGGAAATCAATGCCCGGGAAATTATCTGTGTGGCCCCGCTGGCGGTGCTGACTATCTTCCTCGGTGTTTATCCCAAACCGCTGGCTGATATCATGCAGGCGACTTTGGAAAATCTTGTTATGCTGATGGCGCGGTGATACTATGGATTTGCGACCTTTAATACCCGAACTGTTTCTCTTTTGCTGGGCAATCGTGGTGCTGGCGGTCGATCTCTTCGCGAGGCGCCGCACGGCTGCTGCGCCGGCCTGGACCAGTATGGCGGGTCTGGCGATTACCGGAATTCTGGTCGTTGCCTTCCGGGGCGGCACGCTCTGGGAAGGAATGTATTCCTCCGATGCCTTCGCCTTCTTCTTCAAGCTTATCTTTGTCGGCGCGGCGTTTTTTGCCGTATCGTCATCATTCGAGACAGTCTCACGGATATCGCATCATCGTGGTGAGTACTTTGTACTTATCCTGTTTTCGACAGTCGGCATGATGTTTCTGGTGTCGGCCAAGGAACTGATTACGCTCTATATCGGGCTGGAATTGGTGACGATCCCGTTGTTCGTACTGGCCGCTTATGAAAAATCGATCAAACGCTCCAGTGAGGCCGGCTTAAAATACCTGATTCTGGGTGCGGCCTCATCGGCAATTCTGCTCTATGGCTTCTCGATCATGTATGGCCTGACCGGCTCAACCTACCTCTATCGCATTACGATGAACCTGTCGATGTCATGGCTCTCGGCCGGCGGTATCGGACCGATGTTTACGGTGGCGATGATGATGATGGTAGCCGGACTCGGCTTCAAAATTGCCCTGTTTCCATTCCATATGTGGGCGCCTGACGTCTACGAGGGCTCGCCAACCCCGATTACGGCTTTCCTGTCAGTCGGTTCCAAGGCGGCCGGCTTGGCGGCGTTTGTGCGATTGTTCGACGGCATGCTGGTCGGTTTCGATGATGTCATGGGTGATCATAGCTGGGGTCTGATGGTGGCCGTGCTGGCGGCACTGACTATGATCGTGGGAAATATCGCGGCCATTAAGCAAACCAATATAAAACGCATGTTGGCCTATTCCTCTATCGCCCAGGCGGGGTATATCATGGTCGGTGTCGTGGCCTGCTCTAATCTGGGTATTGCCTCGATCAGCTTCTATGCCTTCACCTACCTGTTTGCTAATATGGGTGCTTTCGCCATCGTGATACTCTATGCCCACAAAACCGGATCGGAAGAAATTTCAGATTATGCCGGATTGTCGCAATCGTCACCGGTCATGGCGGCACTGCTGGCGGTATTCCTGTTGTCGCTGGCCGGTATTCCGCCGCTGGCCGGATTCCTGGCCAAGTACTATGTCTTTGCCGCCGCGATCGAGTCCGGCTATACCTGGCTGGTGATTATTGCCCTGCTGACGGCGGTAGTGTCGTTGTATTACTATGCCAATGTGGTCCGCCTGATGTATTTGGTCAAACATGACAACCCGCATCGCGTGATGCCGTCGTTCCCGACCGGCCTGGTCCTGGTCTTGACCGGTATCGGTGTCGTCTTAATCGGCCTGATGCCGCAGCCGATTCTCGAAATGGCCCTGGCCGCGGCGTCATCGTTCGCATTTTAGGGATCTCCATAAAAAATGTCCATACAACATCCCATAATGGGGTGTTGTATGGTTGAAATTTCGCATCGGATGCCGATCTAACCCAAAAGGGGTGGAGTTTCGAAATATGATAAACAAGATCGGCAGTTTTTGCAGGAAACATTTCATCTCGGGGCTTTTGGTTACTGTTCCGATCATTGTTACATTTATTGTCCTGCGCTTTCTCTTTTCTCTTCTCGATGGTTTTCTTGATCCGGTGGTCCAGCGGCTGCTGGGATATCGAATTCCCGGACTGGGACTGGTCGTAACATTAATTGTCATAGTGCTTGCGGGATTGATATCAAGAAATTATTTTGGAGCACGTTTGTATCGCCTGGGAGATCGAGCCCTGGCTCGGATGCCGCTGGTTAGGGTAATCTATACGGCCGCCAAACAGCTTGTGCAGGCGATGGCCACACCGCGCACGCGGGCATTTTCTGAAGTCGCACTGATTGAGTATCCGCGCAAGGGCGTCTTTGCGATTGGATTTCTTTCAGGACGGCTTAATGTGACTGCCGGCGCTAATCGTGAAATGACACGAATCGTGTTTGTGCCATCGACCCCGACGCCGTTTTCCGGCTTTACTGTCTTTGTGCCCGAATCAGATATATACCCGGCCGATGTGAGCGTGGAAGAGGCGCTGAAGCTGCTGGTGTCCGGCGGCGTCCTGGCCCCGGATGAAATACGGATAGCAGGGAACAAGCAAGAGGAACTCGATGCGACTTGCAAACCTGTTGGATGAGGATCTGGTCGCCTATAACCTGAAATCCTCCACCAAACAAGAAGCAATCTCGGAACTTCTCAACCTGGTTCGGGCTAAACATCCCGGGTATGATTATGCTGCGATCCTGCAGTCGATTCTGGATCGCGAACAGATCGAAAACACCTCCTATGGCCGCGGCATAGCATTCCCCCATGCCCGCACCGACGCTGTTACCGAAATGCACGTCGCGGTTGGCATCTCGCCTGAGGGTTTGAGCGATACGACTCCCGACGATATCCCGCTTCGGGTTGTCTGCCTGATGCTGACCCCTTCGTCAATTGCCAAATTGTATCTCCAGACACTCTCGGCATTTGCCTCGCTGGCCCGCAATCCCGAAATGCTGACCGCGGTGGCCTCGGCCAAATCCGCCGGCGGCGTGATCGACGCTATCTGGGAATCGGGCGTAACAGTCGAAAAAGAAATCACTGCCAAAGATCTCATGCGCCGTGATGTCATCAGTGTCAAACCCGGCGACAGCCTCAAAAGCGTGGCCAACCGCATGTTCCAGCATCGACTTTCTGCCCTGGCCGTGGTCGATGACGACAACAAACTGCTCGGCCAGATTACCGACAAAGAACTGATTCAGGCCGCTTTGCCCGATTTCAAAACACTGATTTCCAATCTCAATTATTCCATGGATGTCGAGCCGTTTGAAGAACTGCTCAAGCGGGAAGACAAGATCAAAGTCGAGCAATTATTTAATACCGATCATGAGGTCGTAACCAAAGCGACACCTATCGTCGAGGTGGCGGCTATGATGCTGTTCAAAGATCTCCGCCGGGTTTTTGTTGCCGAGGATGGCTATTTGTTGGGCATACTATTGCGCAAAGATATTGTGCACATGATCATCCGCGGGTAGGGGGAGTCAACTACAAATCCCGATAAATATTCGTAGGCGACGGGTCCCCCGTCCCGGCACAAAGATTATCCTGATAAAAAAGTGTACGCCATTTTCACAACAGGCCGGTTCCCGCCAAAGATTGGATATCTCTTCTGTCGCAGATTTGGCCGGAACCCACGGCGAGCCGATGGATCACCGGGCCACCCGGCGACGCGCCCCTGAAGGGGCGCGCCACAACGCTTCGCTGAGGACCCTCGCTTCGCTGAGGACCCTTGCTTCGCTCGGGCGCACTTCGTTTCACACAGCACCTTCGGCGGATCCTGACCTACACGGACTTTACATTATGCCGCTACCCCAATCATCCGGGCTACACTCTTACCGCGACCATCCGGCGAGTCATAACTACTACTAAAAGCAATAACCCGAACGTTACCACAATCGTCGCACCGGTCGGCGTATCGAGCCAGAAAGAAAAGATTATCCCCAAAAGTGATCCAAACAGCCCGAAAATCCAGCCATAGAGCAGTCGCATTCCAATACGGTCGGTAATCAAGGCCGCAAACACCGATGGCACCACCAGGAAAATAAACACCAAAAGCACGCCGCAGATTTTTACCGATGATGTTACTACTACCGCAAACGATGCGTAAAACAAAAAATCCCAGAATTTCTTTCGGCGGACAGACATCGCATTGCCGAAAGTCAAATCAAGAAACTGCCGCCGGGCCAGGTAATGAAAACCGCCGACAACAATGTAGGCGCCGGCTGTTTTGAGGACCATGCCGGGCGTTACTGTCAGAATGCTGCCGACCAGGAGATGGCGAATATGTTCGGCGCCCTCGGCCGAATGGCTCACCAAAAGTATCGCCGCTGCCGACGAAACGGCATAAACTATCCCGATAAAGGCCTCCTGCGGGACTTTTCCTTCCACACCGCGCGTCAATGTAAAGATAATTCCACCCAGCAGGGCAAAACTGAGCGCAAACACGTACCCGAGATCGCTGCCGGGGTCATGCCCCAGCAGCGATCCGAACGTCATCCCCAGCGCCGCAATCTGCGCCAGCGATAAATCGACAAAAATGATCCCGCGCCGAATCACATGCAGCCCGAAATACACATGAATGCCGACCAGAACAAGCGCGGCCAGAAACGGCCACAGGATGAAATGAAAATACTGACTCATTTCAAGCCATCCAGGAGCGCATCCAGATTTCCCTCGAACCACTCAAGGTAACTTTCACTCTTGTTGCGCCCGCCTATTGAGGGATACATTGTAACCACCCTGGCATTTGTTGATGATGCAATCTTCTCCGGTACCCGCTTGTCGAAATATGGCTCCATCGCGATAACACGAAGACCCAGACTGCCGACTTTTTCGGTAAGATGCTTGACATGCGAGGGTGTCGGCGGAACGCCGGGATATGGTTCGATAAAATCGACCGCGATTGTCCCGACGAAATCATTGAAATACGGCCACGAATTGTGATAGAACACTACTTTAGTATCCGTCAGTCGCTCAAGTTTCGGCTGCAACGCGCCTAATCCACGCCGGATGTCATCGAGAAATCGTTTCTGGTTAGCCGTGTACACAGCAGCATTATCACTATCAAAGGCCACCAGCGCTTCAACGATGACATCGGTTATCGCTTTGATATTCTGTGGTCCCAACCAGTAATGCGGGTTGCCGTGCGGATGAATATCTCCATGACTGGCATCCGGTTTGAAATTAGGGACTTCCAGTGGTTCGATATACCGTGAGCAATCAACAATCACCACATCGCTGTTACGTGAGCCCTCGATGATTTTATCCATCCAGAGATCGAGTTCCATCCCGACTTTAAGGGCAATATCGGCGCGGGCGGTTTTCATCATATTACTGGGCCGAATTTCTACAAAATGGACATCAGCGGTCGGCGGCGCAATCGCCTCGGCATCTACCAGGTCACCACCGATTTGCTCGGCATAATAGGATAGATCAGTGGTCGAACTGATGACTTTGACCGCAGCCCCCGCAATGGGAGCAATGAGCAGAGCTGTCACGAACAATAGAACAAACCTGTTCATCTCATCCTCCCGTTTTAAAAGTTATGCGGCTTGTGGGGACCAAGACTTACCACCAGTTGGAGGGTAATTTCCCAGAAGCTTTCACCCTCTTTCAGTTCGGTCCAGTGGCCGGCCAAACGGACCAGGCTGGTTTCCTCTATTGGTGCGAAGCCGACAAATAAACCGGCGCGCCATAGCGATGATGACTCAATCTCATGTTCACCATCGTGTTCATGGACCATCTCGGTTTCGAGGTATTCAAATATCCCGCCGATATTGTACTTCTGGGCAAAGCGGTAATCGATATAGCCATAGCCGCCATAGGATGTGAGATTATCCTCACCTTCCTCATGCTGGTCCTGATACCGAGCCAGAAACTCGCCCTCGATCTGCAGGGTGGTGTAGCGATCGGGCTTGAATTTGTACTTGGCATCGATGCCGAAAATCCAGGCCCGGAGCTGATCAGGAACGTGTTCTTCCAAAACGGCCTTAACAACTTCCTCCTCCTCATGGGCGAATTCATAGACACTGTTGACTGCCGATACCCCGAGCGCCATCTCGGTGTGCATCCCGAGGGCAAATGATGTCGCCAGCCGTCCAAAGAAGCCCGGATCGGGATCGCCGTCTTCGGCATGGTCATGATCATCCTGCTTTTCGGCGTGCTCGTGTTCTTCCTCGTCATGAAGATGCCCCATCAGGGCGTCGCCCTTGAGAATACCGGCCATCAACTCAGTGTACGCATTACCGGTCGGCAGTAGAAATGACGTCCGTACGGCCATATCGGACAAACCTTCCTCCCCAAAAAAGACAACATGGGGGAGGGGACGGTGAATAAATGACCAGGCATGTTCATGAACCGGATTGAGCCGACCGAACTCAAGCAGGTATTTACCGACCCGCAGGTTTGTATTCAGCGGCAGGCCACGATGAACAGTAACGAAGGCTTCCTCAATTTCGGCATTATGACCACCATGCCAGCCGAAAACTGCATCGGCCCGGGCATAGGGATTGAGCGCCCCGCCGATATTCAATTCAAGTGATGGATCAGCCAGGTTTAATTCTTCGATATCATCGATGCGGTCGGGGTCGTCGTGGGAATATGCCCGAAAATCACCGATCAGGGAGATATCGGGATTGAGTGAAGTCTGGGCGTACATCGCTGTCGAACATATAAGTATGCACATCACCAGGAAGGCGAAAAGTGATCGCATGGGTTACTCCTTTCATAGAGGTCGTTATGGAAAATGTGTTGCAGGAAATCTATGAGTGGAGCGGGGGAGCCCGGACACTGCGAGAGGAGATTCGTTCAGCAGCGCAATAATAGACAGTATAAGTGAATGCGGCGAAAGATCGTTCGCCGTAAAAATATATAAAGACGATGATAACCGCCACCGTCAACACTGACACGAATTGGCAGATCGTGCAGTGATCGACGGGACTATGGCAATGCGTCGCATGCCAGAGTGCAGCCCCAAGGCCAAACACTACAGCCGTGACAAGCAGTACTGTGATAGCTTTCTTTATGACGACGTTCATATTCATATAACTAAGACCAATACGGGTATTATTTTGTAATAATTGACATTAACAGCCCGGATGCAAACAAAATCACGAGAAATATCCGCCCAATATACCGTCCAGTGGTTTTCGCGGCGTTTTTGGGTTTCCATACTTACTTGTCTCCAAAACAGTTTGGAACTTGACTGCCGGTCGACTTGTATTAATATTACCCTCACTGGAAATTATGTCTCTATCCGCAGTAGAAAGGCAGTGAAATCAATGCGGTATCCCGTTTATCTCCTGGCGGCTCTGATTCTGGCCGTTGTTCTCATGTCCTGTGGCAAGAAATCTGTTCCACCGCCGCCCAATCTCGGGGCTGAATTTGAATTTGTCGGCGATTCTATACTCACGGCCAAAGCCAATCTAACTATTGTCGATGCCTTCCAGATCCGTGTGGTTGGGGCCGATGGTGCTCCATTGGCCGGTGTTGAAGTCGAGTTTTCTCAAATTACTCCGCGAACCGATACCCTCTGGCAAACCGAGCGGTCTGCCACCACCGGTGCCAACGGCGTCGCTTCGGCAGTCTATCGTATAGATCACACGGTCGAGGTCGATACCGTGACTGTGACTGCGCCATCGTTGGACAGCATAACCGCCTATTTTGTCATCAATGTTCTTCCCAGTGACAACATCGCTATTGATACATCGTACCCGGGCAATCAGGTCGGGACGATTGGGGATACCCTGGCTCAACCGCTCCGCCTGAAAGTCACCGATATCTACGACAATATCATCACCGATCTTCGGGTCAGATTTGTGGCAACCAAGCGCGGTTTGGTGCTGACCGATTCATCGAGTCTTTCAGATTTTGAAAAGGATACTGCCTATACACGACTGGATGATTCCGGGTGGGCTGAAGCGCACTGGGTGCTTCCGTATAATCCCAGCCTGATCGATGCCAGAGTGAATGCTTATGTTCTACGGAATGATTCCGCCAAAGACTCGGCGCTGTTCGTTGCCGCAGCAATAAGTTTCCCGTCGTTGCTGTATTACAACGACGCCCGCATGATTTTCGAGGAAAACTGCTTTATCTGTCATTCCGGTCCGGGCGTTCCCGGTACTACCTATGGCGTCGATTTCTATTGGCGGGCCAACGACGGTGTCAATATTGTTCCCGGTGATTCGACTTCTCAAATTGTCAGAAACGCCAATCCTGATCATAACCTGACCGAAATTAACAAAGTCGAACAGGATAAAATCCTGCACTGGGTCTTTACGCATAATGCCGCTCCCGGCGTATCGGGTCTGAACAATTACACCAATCAGATGAAAGGCATCATCGATGCCAAATGTGCGACCTGCCATGGCGGGGCCACGCCCGATGGTCAGTACAATATGGAAACCCATGCTGATATTCGCGGCACTGGTGTCGACGGCACCTCCAATGCCTTGCCGGGAGATTCGCTCTCGCTTCTGGTCCAGAGGCTTCTGCCGGCGGGCAATATGCGGCAGTATGTGACCGAGGCTGAAGCGGATTCACTGATACGCTGGATTGTCGTTGACTCGCTGCGCCAGTACTGAGCATTTTTTGAACAGTTCGCCATTATCCTTGTTTTGGGGCTATCGCCGACCGATATTTAGGGGTGATGGCGCGCAGAATTAAAAGACGATACTACGAAGATTTTGAACGCCACCCCGGGGGGCCGCGCTGGCTCCCCGCCGTGGTGTTTATTTCTATTACTGCCATCATGGCGGTGCCTTGGCTGCGCAATCTGCACGACTGGGGTATCCGCGACTGGGATTTATTCACCACCCTGCAGGCGGCGGTGGTGACATCTATTCGCGACTATAGTCAGTTTCCGTTCTGGAACCCCTATATCGGCGGTGGCAATATCCTGTTCGCCCATCCTGAAGTCGCCCTTATTCATCCCTTCACGATTCTGCTGCTGGTGTTCGGCACTCTCGTCGGCTTGAAGCTGCAAGTCATTGCCGCTTATTTGATTGGCTTTTGGGGTATGCATCGCCTTTCGCGGATGCTTGGTATCAGCTACTGGGGCGCGCTGGTACCGCCGGCCGCCTATATGCTGAGTTCTTACATGGCTCTGCATTTTGCCGCCGGTCATATTTCTTTTCATTATTTCTGCGCGTTTCCCTGGCTGGTCTATTTTTATAAATTGTCTCTGGAGAAACCGGTGCATATCCTTTCGGCTGGTTTGGTGCTAACATTTATGATCCTCGGTTCCGGCGCCGGGATTCCGCTTATTTTCTCACTGCTGTTTCTCTTCCTGTTCAGCCTGATGGATATAGGTGAAGACTATGGTATCATGCCGCCGCTCAAAGCGATCGCGGCCGGCATCTGCGGGCTGCTTTTCGGCGCAATCAAATTCGCCCCGATGCTCGATTATTTTCTGCGTCATCCCTGGCAGCCGCCGATGGAGGCTGAGTCGATCCCGCTGTGGGTATTGCCGCACGCTTTTTTCAATTTCAATCAGGACAACTTTGCCAATCATTTCGCTTCCGGCACCTGGGGATGGCATGAATATGGTGCCTTCATTGGACCATTTACCGTCATCCTGGCCGGGATCGGCCTGGTCGTACGGATACGCCTGGCCTGGAAATATATCATCCTGATCGGTATTTCGATTATGCTCATGATGGGATCATTCGCACCGTGGTCGCCATGGAATCTCCTGACCCAGGCACCCTTTTTCGATACCATGCGGGTGCCGTCGCGCTTTTCTCTTCTGGCTGTGTTCTGTATTGCCTTACTGGCCGGCTGGGGGATAGACAGCCTGATGGTTTTCCTGAAGCATCAACGACGGATTCTGGCGGCGGTTTTGTTTGCCGGTGTCGTAATCACGCACTGCGCTGTCTGCTGGCCGATTCTGGGTTCGACCTTTACCAATCCGCCGGAACCGACAGTGCCCCCGGGTGCGTTTAAGCAAATCTATGGCGATCCTGACCGGATGTATGCCGCCTTTCTGGAAAATACCGGCACTATTCAGGCGGCCTGGATTTCGGCATATCGGCCGGGACGGGGGATTTTGTCGCCGGGTGGCCGGGTGGCGCAATGGTATTCGCAAGATGAGGCCGTCGATGTGCAATCCTATGATTTTTCGCCCAACCGTCTGGTACTGAGAACAATCAGTGAGACCGGCGGAGCATTGGTGATATCGATGGGATATGATGCCGGCTGGAGGCAGGCCGATGGAGGCCGGCTCTATCCAACGGCTGAGTTGATTACGGTTGACGTCCCGCGCGGGGCGTCGCGGGTTGAGTTGTTTTATCTGCCTGATTACTTCATTCTCGGCGCCTCAATCTCGGCTGTATCATTAATAGCTGCCCTGGTAGTTTATATTACAGCCTGGCGCCGTTCACGGCGTCATCCGAACTTGAATCCGGCCTGAGGCCGAATCGGGAGACGCCCTCCTTATATCTGCCTAATTTATTGCAGATCAATGAAATAGACACCTCTGGCGGCATTGCGGCGACGTGTAATTATCTTGACAGACACGGGCGTGTGCGCTATACTGTCCGGTTGAAATCGGACAAACATGGATAGTTGTAGATGCGATATATTAATATGCGAAGCGCAGTTTGGACAGCACTGATTCTCATGCTCGCAACTTTCAGCAGGGTCTCTGCTCAGGATATTGAAGAACAAACGCAATTAACTCTCGAAGAAATTGGACGAATGCTCCGCGCGCCATTGGCCGACGATCCCCGGAAACCGGGTGAGTTGTTGCAGCGTATTCAAATACGGTTTCTCGATACGTATGTCGACCCCGATCTATATATTGTTGGCCCCGGCGACAATTTCCAGATTAGTTTTACGTCCAATGAAATTCCGGACATCAATGCCGGGATTAATTCCGATGGCTCACTGTTTATCAAATCTGTGGGCACCTTGACTATGCCCCATGTCACTCTCGCTGAAGCCAAAACGATGATAAGTCAGGCTGTGGAGAAAAATTACAGCAAATCAGAGTATGCCGTCAATCTGGTCGGTTTCAGAGTCGCCCGCATGACTATTATCGGCGAAGTTGATAAGCCCGGTATCTATTATGCCCCCGGATCATGGCGCGTTTCAGAGGTTTTGGAACTGGCCGGCGGATTGACAGCCAAAGCGGCCCAACGATCAATTACCTTAAGCGGCTTTGGTGACACCTTGACAGTTGACCTCGTGCGTTATCGCAGCTTTGGCCGGACCCATGATAATCCGCTTATTTGTCAGGGCAACCTGATTACTGTCCCGGCCCGCGACGATGAAACTGAAATTATCACGGTGGTCGGCATGGTCAACCGTCCGGGACAATTTGAATACCGGGATAATGACCGGCTCCGCGATTATATTGCCTATGCCGGGGGTATAAACGGCCCCGCTGATGAAATTTTTGTCATGCTTTCTTCAAAAAATCATGATAGTGAAACGAACATAGATGCCGGCGACAGCGAAGCCCTGAATTCTCCGGTACGGGGTGGAGATAATATAAAACTGGAATGGAAATCGGACCGTACCACATATGGTTATATTGATATCTATGGTGAGGTGGCATTTCCCGGACGGCATGCGATCGACAGGGATACCCTCGCCCTCGACGCGCTCGTCGCGCTCGGCGGAGGATTTACTAATCGGGCCAACACCGAGACAGTCGAGATTTATCGTCGATCATGGCGGGATGATAATCAACGATATCGTCTGTCACGATCCACCATCGGTCAGGAGGTAACAGCATCGCGGCGCAAAACAAATTCGTACCAGATGAGTATTAATCCGCGGGAACGTCAAAACTATGGAGATATCTTGCTGATCGACCGCGATTCTGTGTATATTCCACGGGCAACCGGTATGGTCTCTGTGATTGGAGCGGTTGCCACACCGGGATTGGTTACGTATACTTCAGGAAAAGATGTTGATTATTATCTGTCGCAGGTCGGTGGTTTGGGTTATAATGCGGATCAGGATGGCATTGTCGTGATTAATCCGTATACCGGCGGCCAGATGCCGGCTGCGGCTGTGCGCCGGGTATTCGATGGTGAGATCATTCAGGTTCCTGTCAGGGAGAGGCAAAATAAATAATGATGAATGATTCGACGCAGGGATTCAATCTCTGGAAACTGCTCCTGGTTCTGGCTCACCGCAAGTTCTTTATCGTCGGGCTGGTGGGACTGGTCACCGTCGTGGCCGTGATCATTGCCCTGGCCCTGCCGAAATGGTATCGAGCGAAAACGTCGATTCTACCCTCTCAGTATGAGCAATCACTTGGTATCTCCGGTAATTTTTCGCAATTTGTACAATCATCAGCCGGGTTCGAGCTGCCGATTATGGCGACGCCATCGGATGTGTTTGCAACTATGCTGAAATCACACACTATCGCCCGCGCCCTGATCGAGGAACATAAACTGGCCGAGCGTTATGACATCTCCAGATTTCAGGAACTCTACGGGTATCTTCAGGATAAAACGAGAATCGTAGTGACCGAAGAGGGCATCGTCGAGTTGTATTTCGAAGACCGGGACCCTGAGCTGGCCGCCGCCATTGCCAACAGCTATATCGAACATCTCGATAATCTCAACCGTCAGGTAAAATCTGCCAAAGCCAAGGCAGATCGCGAGTTTATCCATCAGCGGATGGTGACCACCAAATCCCGCCTTGATTCGGCCCGGGGAGATTTGCTTGACTTTCAGCGCGAAAACAAGGCTGTTGATTTGACTCAGCAGATGGAGATGGCGATCGCCTCGGCAACCGAACTGAAAACCCGCCTGGCCTTGATTGAGGTCGAACTTGACGTCCAGAAGAACATGTACTCCAGCGAGCATTCCCGGGTCCGGAAACTCGAAACCGAGGCCGCCGAACTCAAGCGGCAACTGACCCGGATTGAAGACGGTTCCGATGCGGGGGAAAGTTATACCAGCCTGGCGCTTTCGCGTATGCCGGAATTATCGGTCGTTCATGCGCAGCTCGTCGCCGATATGGCCATGCAGGAAAAAGTCTATGACCTGTTGGTTGGATTGTATGAAGAAGCTAGAATAAAAGAACAGAAAGATACGCCGACTATCGCAGTTCTCGAAACAGCCTATTCTCCCGATATAAAGCACAAGCCCAAACGGTCATTAATTGTCATGGTGGCATTCTTCGGTTCGCTGTGTGTTGCGGTCTTTCTTGCTCTGTTTGCCGATTACCTTGAGCAATTGCGCCGTATATCGCCGGCCGACTATGAACTGCTGAATCAGGCGCGACGTGAAATAACCGGGAAGACCAGGTATTCGGATTCCTGATATCTGCTGCTGAATGGCGCCAATCGTGATCGTCTGTCTTTATCCACACAACCGTTTTGT
The DNA here is from genome assembly GCA_964526635.1 of uncultured Ignavibacteriales bacterium. Lineage (GTDB taxonomy): Bacteria > Zixibacteria > MSB-5A5 > GN15 > JAAZOE01 > CAZGLR01. Next base: position 25,548 of record CAZGLR010000002.1, read on the forward strand.
CAAGGTGAGGAAATAGCTGTGGGAACATCATCCATTGACTCACACGCATCAATTGCATCCAGCGCTGTTATCGGCGACTTCTGTGTTGTCGCAAAAAACGTCTCGATCGGCGCCGGGTGTGTCATCGGTCATCATGTCGTAATTCACGAAGATACTGTCATCGGCGACAATGTTCGTATCGATGATCATACGGTCATCGGTAAGCGACCAATGCGGGCTGCAAATTCGGCGGTTACCAAAGATCAGCAGTTGCCGCCGTGCCGAATCGACAGCGACTGCATTATCGGGACCGGAGCGGTAATCTATCGCGGCTGTGAACTCGGGCGCAAAGTCCTGGTCGCCGATCTGGCCACGGTCCGCGAGGATGTCACTATCGGCGATTTTACCATCGTCGGCCGCGCCTCGGCCATAGAAAACAAATGCAGTATTGGCCGCTACTGCAAGCTGGAAACCAATTCCTATATTACCGCTTACAGCGAGCTGGCTGACCGGGTCTTCGTGGCGCCTTGTGTGGCCACGTCAAATGATAATTTTATCGGACGGACCGAAGAGCGCTTTGAGCACTTCAAAGGCGTGATTGCTGAAAAAGGCGCCCGCATCGGCGTAGGCGCAATTATTCTGCCTGGAAAAACTATCGGCGCCGACGCCCTTATTGCCGCCGGAGCGGTCGTCACCAAAGACGTTCCCTCCAAACGCATCTGGGCCGGATCACCGGCCAAAGATATTCGCGAGGTCCGCAAAGAACAACTGCTTGAGAATCAGGGATGGCCTGAATAGGGAGCGATTATGCCGGTACCATTGATTGATATCACCCGTCAGTATCAGCCGATCGAACAAGACATTCACGACGCTGTCGGGCGTGTCTTGAAACATTGCCGATTTATCCTTGGTGACGAAGTCAAAGAATTTGAAGCTATGGCCGCAACATACTGCGGCAGTAAACACGCTATCGGCGTCGCCTCGGGCACCGACGCCCTGATTCTGGCCCTCCACGCCTGCGGTATTGGCCACGGCGATGAAGTCATTACGTCCGATTTTTCTTTCTTCGCCTCGGCCGGCGTTATCAGTCGCCTGGGGGCCCGCCCCGTATTTGTCGATATCGATCCCGAAACCTTCAACATGGATCCAGGTCTCATCGAAGCCGCTATCACTGTCCGGACCAAAGCCATTATGCCGGTCCACCTGTTCGGCCAATGCGCCGATATGGATCCGATCATGAACATCGCACGAAAACGCGGTTTGAAAGTCATCGAAGATGCCGCCCAGGCTATCGGCGCCAAGTACAAAAACCGCAATGCCGGAACGATCGGCGATTTAGGCTGCTTTTCCTTTTTCCCGACTAAAAATCTTGGCTGTGCCGGTGACGGCGGCATGGTGACAACCGATGACGATCACCTGGCCGATATTGTCAGAATGCTGCGCACCCACGGTGGAACTTCAGAATACGAACACAAGATGGTCGGGTATAACTCGCGCCTCGATGCCCTTCAGGCGGCCCTGCTGGCAGTGAAACTTCCGCACCTCGACGCCTGGACCGAAGCCCGCCGCACCCACGCTGTCCGCTATGATACCGAACTGGCCGGTTTGCCCGTGAAGACTCCCGCTGTTTTCGATGGCAACTACCATATCTATAACCAGTATACGATCTCAGCCGAACAGCGCGATGATCTCGCGGCCTTTCTGAAAGATCGGGGTATCGGCCACAAAGTCTATTATCCGGCGCCATTTCATCTCCTGGAATGTTTCGCCGATCTCGACTATTCAAAAAGCGAGTTCCCGAGAAGCAAGAAAGCGACCGAGACGGTGCTGTCCATCCCGATCTTTGGGGAGATGACCGACGATGAACAAACACAGGTTATTGCGGCCATAAAAGACTTCTTTGTATAGACGAGAACACTGTCACCAGTGTATACAGGAACAGCGGGCAACGGTAAATCAGCTGAATAAGAACGGGTTGAATGAACGATTCGTCGGTGACACCCAAGCAGGCAACTGTAACTATTGCACTTCTGGTGCTTGCGGCCAAAGGCATCGGGTTTATCCGCGAAATCATAATCGCACACCGTTTCGGAACCTCCGCCGAATATGACGCCTACCTGGTGGCCATCTCAATCCCGATCGCCCTGTATGTCCTCATCAACGGCACCCTGACAAATTATTTCCTGCCGCGTTACACCCGCGCGATAAAATCCGAACAGACGATGTCGGTGCTGGCCCTTTTGAGTGGCGAATACCTGATAGCGCTGGCGGGCTCGGTTGTTGCAGCCATACTTGTGGCACTGGCCGCCCCGCAGATAATTTCGCTTATTGCTCCGGGAATAGATGGATACTTTCGCGATCAGGCGATTCTGTTTACCCGTCTTTCGACTGCCGTTATCATCCTGTCAGTGATCGAGTCGATTGCGCGGGCGGTTTTGCATGCCCGGAAGCGATTTGTAGTCCCGGCTTTGGCGCCGATTATAAACAGCCTGATTTTGATCACCGCCATCCTTGTTCTGTCGGGTAAGTTGTCGACTTTGGCTATCCTGATCGGACTTGTGGCCGGGCATATGGCGCAGGCTGCACTAATATATATCCCATATCGCCGCGTTGGTCTGGGAACGGAGTCATCGGCGGCGCCTTCGGGACGCCAATTGCGGATATTTACGGTAACAGTTTTCACTATCCTGGTGATTGAGGCCTCCGCCCAGGTGTATGCTGTCATTGACCGCTATTTTGCATCGTTTATGGGGGACGGAATCATCTCCGCGCTGGGCTATGCCTATATCGTCATGATGCTGCCGGTTAACCTGCTGGCATATGCGTTGTCGACCGCGATCTATCCCTATTTAAGCGATGCCTTTGCCGAAAACGATTCGGCCCGATCGGGATATTTACTGACACGCGGCCTCTGCGTGGCCTTGGTGATGGGAATCCCCGCCGCGATTTTTCTCTTTCTCTTTGCCGAGCCGCTGATCATACTCCTGTTCCGCCGCGGGGCATTCGACAGTCAGTCGGTGATCCTGACATCGAATCTCCTGATGGCTTTCGCCCCCGGGCTGGCCGGGCAGTTCTTAATATGGATCCTGGCCCGCGCCTGCTATGCCGCCGGACGATTCACGCTGCTGGCCCTACAGGTAATTCTCTTGCTCGCAGCGAAATTCTTCCTGTCGGCTATGGCGATGGAACTCTATGGCTATACCGGACTGGCTATCGCCAGCAGTATCTGTTATCTGGGCGGCAGTATCATCATGGCAATCTTTGTCCATCGGGTGATTACGGCGGTTGACCTTAATCGGATTTTATCCTATGTTGGTAAGTTGCTGGCCGCTGGTGCGATGTCTTTGACGGCGGGATGGGCTCTGTCTGTACTTGTGCCCCTCGATTCAACGACGTTTGTTACTGTGGCGCTGACATCAGCCCCGGCAGTGATAGCTTCAATAGCAGTGTTTTTCGCTATCGGACTGATTATGAGAATACCTGAAATAGTCGACCTTTTTTCAGCGATGAGGCGTGCTCACTAACAACGTATGTCGTCGCGAATAAGCCATATTCCGTTTTACGACCGGCACACGACGCCGGATTGGAAACTGTTTGTCGCCGGGTTGCTGTATATCATACCGATCGGTCTTTTGTATTTTTATAAGCCGATGCTGGCTGTGCTGTTTGCCCTGACGCCCCCGTTGATTCTGCTTATTTCACATGGCGCAACTACCATATATGTCTTAACCGCAGCCACATTCCTTTTTTTGCCGTGGGATGGTCCGGTGACTCTGCTGCCGCCCGATATTATGGCTATGATTCTGGCTGTGTCTTATTTGCTTGATCTTCTGTGCCATGGCAAACTTGCCCGTCCGAACATGATTGCCCGCCTGTTTTTTGCCTATCTTGTTGTCGCCCTGATCTCGATCGCCCTGCAGGGTTTCACCATGTTGTCGGTGCGCTACTTCGGACGGCAGATACTCCTGTTTATCACCTTCGCCGCCGTTGCCCATTTCGGGCCAAAACTGCGTGTTAAAGACGTACTGATGGTTTATGTCGGGGTTACCCTGCTGAATTCGCTGTATTCACTGGCGCAGTTTTTCGCATCTGGAGGTTCGCTGCGGACCTTCGGATTGGCGGGACGGGGCTATGGCGACCATGCCGTGATCGCCTTCATTATTTCGGCCATCTATTTTATCTGGTCGCGTGATATCCGGCACCGGTTTTTCTGGCTGGGCGCCAGTCTGATCACCATTGCTGCTCTGGCTGCCACGCAAACACGGGCGTCGGTGATCTCCGCCGGAATCGCCGGCGTTGTCATCCTTTTTTCGACATTCTGGGCGATGCGCCACTCGGGAGACCGACTTCCCCTCAAAAATCTGCGGCTGGCCATGATTCTGGCCATTTTCGGAATACCGCTTCTTGCTATTTATACGCCGATCTTCGATGGCATCCTTGATCGTTTCTCATACATCGGACCGACCCCGTCGGAAACCATACTGCTGCGGGTAACGATCTGGAAAGCCGCCTTTGCGGCGTTCATTAAAAACCCGCTGTTCGGCATCGGGGTCGGCAACTATGCCAATGTCGCCCAATGGGTCCCGGAAGTACGCTTTGATCATATTTTCTATCTTGTGGCCGGGCGCAGTGCCCATTCCGTCTTTATGTCTGTTCTGGCCGAGATGGGTATTTTCGGCATTATCGTCGTTACCTGGTTTTTTACCCGCTCGGTGCGGCATTCATGGCGCCTTTTCGCTGTTTCCGGTTCCTATACCCAGGTTGCCGAAACCCAATCGCTGTTTGTTATTGCCCTGATAATTGCCATATCATCCATCTATGCCGGCGCCTGGTTCTGGGGGAGCAACAGCTATCATATGGCCCTGTTTTTGGGACTGGCGGCCACCTATCGCCATAGCCTGCCGAAAGATGTTTCATAGGGCAACATAATCCAATGGCACTTTCCAGAACCATAGCCATGACTGCCCCGGCCGCCTCACCCCACACGCAGCGCTGGGCAAAAGGACTGGCCGACCGTGGATATCAGGTCGTACTAATCAGCAACAACCATCGGCGCATCACGCTCGATGGCATCGACATTCATTATCTGCCCGGTTCGACAAAGCTGTCCTATATTACCAATCTGCCACGGGTGAAACGACTCCTGAAGCACCTTCGGCCCGACATTGTACATGCCCATTTTGTGGCCGGCTATGGTCTCTGGGGGGCCGCCGAGGGCCGGGCGCCGTTTATAGCCTCGGTCTGGGGCTCAGATATCGAAGACGCTCTTGCGCATCGCGCAACGATTGGCCTGATTGTCCGCAACACACTGCGCAAGGCGCGTTTTATCACCGCCTCCAGCCGGTTTCTGCTTGACCGCGTGCGGTCTTTTGATCCTATGCTGACCACACGCAGCCGGGTCATACCGATTGGCGTCGATATTCCCGACGAAATACCGCCTAAGCCAGAATCGCCGGATCGCATCACTATCGTTTTTGCCAAGGCGTATCATCCGTTTTATGCGCCCGAAGTCGCCCTGCAGGGATTTGCCTGGGCCGCGGCCAAAGACAGACGCCTTCATCTGGTGATGCTTGGCGCCGGTACCGACAGCGCCGAATGCCGCGCGCTGGCTCGCCAATTGAAAATCGACGATCGCATCAAACTAATCGGTGCTGTCGATCACTCCTGTGCGCTACGGCATATTCAAGAATCCGATATCATGATCATGCCGTCGCGACGGGAATCATTCGGCGTCGCCGCCCTCGAGGCCGCCGCCGCCGCTGTTCCCGTGATTGCAAGCCGCATCGGCGGTATTCCGGAAGTAGTCGATGATGGCATCACCGGCATCCTGATTGATGTCGATGATTCCATTGCGCTGTCTGAAGCGATTTTGAAAATATCCGAAGATGCCGCCTTGCGCAGCACCATGGGGGCGGCTGCCTACGAAATGGTAAAAGCGAGATATTCAAGCGATGCCGCGCTGGATCACATGATCGAACTCTATGATCAGGCGCTGGGGGTATGATGCGGATCCGGTTTGTCACACTTTATTATCCGCCCGAGGTCGGCGCCGCCCAGAGCCGAATTTCCGAACTGGCCCGGCGAATGGCTAAACGAGGCCATGAGGTGACAGTCCTTACCGGCTTTCCCAATTATCCTTCCGGGAAAAAGCCGGAAGGATACCGCGGCAGAATATGCATGAAAGAGACGAATGATGACTGCCGTATCATCCGCGTTCCCCATTTTATCGCCCCCAATCGCGGTTTTTTCAAACGCCTGATGATCCATCTCAGCTTTGCCGGCACTGCCTCAATCGCCTCGCTGTTTATGAAAAAAGATGATATCATGTACCTCGAGTCACCGCCACTATTCAACGGCGTTATCGGCCTGACCGCCAAATGGCTGCGCGGCATTCCCTATGTCTTCAATGTTGCCGATTTATGGCCGCGAACAGCGGTCGAGATGGGATTGTTGAGTAATAAAGCTGTTATCAACATCGCCCTTTTCCTTGAAAAAATCTTCTATCGCCAGGCGCGGCGTATTTTGGCCATAACGCAAGGATTATACGAGGATATCATCGCCCGGGGCTACGACGAGCAGAAAGTCAGACTGCTGACCAATGGCGTCGATCCCGCGATTTTTACTCCCGATACAATCCCGGATCGGGAAGTCGCATCATATCGTCCTGAAAACGGTTTCCTCATCGTTTATGCAGGCACCCACGGTTTAATCTATTCACTGGAGACTCTCCTCAATGCCGCAGGGGCATTGCGCGATAAGCCGGTGCATTTTCTGTTTATCGGCGATGGCGCCGATAAACCGCGCCTGCAGCAAATTGCTGAACGACGGCAACTGAAAAATGTCACTTTTCTGCCGCCGCGTTCGGGAGATGACATGCCGGCCGTTTTCCGCGCCGCGGATGCCGCTGTTATTGCATTGCGCGATATCCCCGTATCCCGGGCCGTTATGCCGCTCAAATGCTTCGAACTTATGGCTGTGGGATGTCCCATCATATTTGCCGCCCGGGGCGAAATGGCCGGCCATATCGAAGATGCCGACTGCGGTATTGTCATTGAACCGGAAAACAGCGACGCTATGGTCAGCGCCATTACTAACCTGATAAAGTTGACCGATTCCGAACGCCGGTCTATGGGACAGTGCGGCCGAGCCTATGTTACAACGCATTTCTCGCGGGCGAAAATCGCCAAGGATCTCGAAACGATCCTGATGGAGGCAACCGCCTGTGACAACTGACCGTGACCGTCAGGATGCCCTGATCCGCCGTCGGTATGCCAATCGTTCTTTGGACGATGTAAAAAACCCCGGCAATGCGTTTATTGTCTCTCAACTCAGAAGCATGCTGACTCATGGTTTCCATCAGCGCTTCGCCGACAGGCCAATTGACCGCATTCTCGATATCGGCTGCGGCGAGTTATACTGGTGTTCGCAGTTTGAAGCCCTGGGTGTTGATTCCAGTCGCTGCTTCGGCGTCGACCTGCTCGACTGGCGATTGCGCAAGGGACGGGACGAGGGGCGAGGGTATTCCTGTGCTGTTGCCTCAGCCGCAAACCTGCCCTTTCATGATAATTTATTTACACTGGTCAGCCAGTTCGTCGTGATGACATCAATTACGAACTCAGAGCAGAGAAAGAAAACAGCGGCTGAAATGATTCGCGTTACAGCTCCGGGCGGTTATATTTTCTGGTATGATTTCCGTTACAATAACCCGGCCAATACCGATACCCGGGCAATCGGCCGACGGGAAATCAAATCGTTGTTTCCCGGGTTGCCGGTGACCATACAAAGTCTGACGCCCCTGCCGCCGCTGGTAAGAAAAATTCCACGCTTTCTTTCAGGCATCTTGCCATTACTGCATGGGATTCCTATGTTACGCACGCACTACATGGCCTGGATCGGACCAAAGAGGTAATATGACTGTCACGGATGTGCCCTTTTACAGACAATCATTCAGCAAGGCTGAAATTGCTGAAGTCACCGATACTATCAAAAGCGGCTGGTTGACCACCGGTAAAAAGACCCACGAGCTGGAAGCACGGTTAGCCGCATATATTGGTGCAAAACAGGCTGTTGCCGTCAACTCCTGTACCGCCGCCATGCATCTGCTGCTGGTAGCCGCCGGCATCGGTCCCGGCGATGAGATCGTGACAACGCCCTATACGTTTGCTTCCACTTCCGAAGTCATTCTCTATACAGGCGCCAGACCGGTCTACTGCGATATAAATTATGACACGCTCAACCTTGATTCTGAAACCGTCGCCGCAAAAATCGGCAGAAAAACCAAAGCGATCATGCCGGTTCATATCGCCGGCCTGCCGCTTGATATGACGAGTTTTGTCAAACTGGGCCGTGATTCGAAGGTGCGGTTATTCGATGATGCCGCCCACGCCATCGGCGCCAAATCCAACGGCAAGATGATCGGTTCAATCGGCGACGGCAGCGCCTTCAGTTTCTATGCCGTTAAAAATCTCACGACCGGAGAGGGTGGACTGGTCACGACACGACATAAACGCCTGGCTGATAAGATTCGGCTGATTCGACTTCACGGCATGTCAAAGGGTGCCTGGAATCGCTATGGTAAAGGCGGCTCATGGCGTTATGATCTCGTTGATCTCGGATACAAGTACAATCTGACCGATCTCCACGCTTCAATCGGATTACGCCAACTCGACAAATTCGCATCGTTTCAGGAAAAACGGCGAAAAGCTGTCGAACGGTACCTCATAAATCTAAAAGATATCGCCGCTCTCAAACTTCCTGCCACCGATCCCGATCACGCCTGGCATCTGTTTATCCTCAGACTGAGATTGAATCAATTAAAAATCACCCGGGACCGTTTTATCGAAGAATTAAACCGGCGCAATATCGGAACCTCGGTGCATTTTATTCCGCTGTTTATGCAGTCGTTTTACCGCAGGCATCTTAACCTTCGGGCCGCCGATTATCCCAATGCCACCCGCGCCTTCAAAGAAGTGATTACACTGCCATTGTTTCCCTCAATAACGCGGGCTGAAATCGACTATGTCTGTGAGGCTGTGGCCGATATCTGTAAAAAACATAAGCGATGAAGCGGATTTTTGATTTCATTCTGGCGGCAGCAGGCCTGCTTGTTTTTGCACCACTTTTTATTCTCATTTCTCTGGCGATTCTGGTCACCATGGGATTTCCGGTATTTTTCACTCAAACCCGAATCGGACGGCACGGGAAACCATTCAGGATAATCAAATTCCGTTCAATGATCACCGACGCCGATAAAAAAGGACTGTCGATAACCCGGGGCGGTGATCCCCGGATAACCCCTCTGGGGAAATCCCTGCGAAAAACCAAACTCGATGAACTCCCCCAGCTTATCAACGTGCTGTGCGGCCAGATGTCATTTGTCGGGCCCCGTCCGGAAACTCCCGAATATGTGGAATTGTACGACGATCAGCAGCGACAGGTCCTCACTGTCCGTCCGGGTATCACCGATCCCGCGACGCTGGCCTTTCGTAATGAGGAGGAGGTACTCTCTCAATATGAGGACACCCATCAGGCCTACGTCGACATAGTTATGCCGCAAAAGCTGAAGATCAATCTCGAGTACCTGCAGACCGCCACGCTTTTCACCGACCTCAGGATTGTGTTAAAAACTATCAACGCCCTCTTCAAAACCGCTAATTCCTTGCCCAATGACCGTATTTGATTATATTATCTGACTTATACGTTCGGAGATATACATGCGAAGACGTTTTCCATATATACTGGCAACTACCGATTTCATTGTCTTCAATCTGGTGATCACGGGGGTTATGCTTCTCCAGCCGGAGGCCGCCTCAGTATTCGGCCAGAGTCTGCCGGTTTACTTACTGCCGTTTCTGGTGTCGACTTTCATGGTCGCCCTGCAGGGGATTTTCCGGCAATACCGTTTTCGGCAACGGGACCGTTTTCTCCGCCAGTTTATGGGCGCCTATAATGTCATCACGCTTGGCTTTCTCCTGCTGGTTATTCTCGGCTTCGATCTGGCCGGAGTTATGGCCGCCAAGCGAGGTATGCTGCTTTTGTTGTTTACCGGATTAATCGGTGCGACCACAATTTCCCGGATCATTATATATATCTGGATGGGTCGCAAAGTCGATTTCTCCCTGAAAGAACCGCTGGTGCTTCGCAACGATCGCCGTCTGGTCACCGGTATTGATCAACCGCCGATTCTACCCAGTTCAATGACTGTCGGTGAAGTTCGCAAACGGCTTGAAAACTCGAACCATGACTTTGCCGTATTGACCGATGCAAAGGGATACTACGACGGCACTATCGTCGATGGCGATATCCTTGAAGCCACTCTTCAGGACAGCAGCGGGACCGATCGCCCCATAGCCGAGATCATGAATCGCCAGTACCCGGTCGCCCGCGAAATACTATCGCCGGGCCAGATTCATCAAACGATGGTCGAACGCAATCTTCGCTTCCTGCCGCTTCTGACCAATGAGGGCAAGCCCTCGCAGATAGTCCTGCTCTCCGATCTCGAAGAAAAATATCGCCTGAGCAAGAAAAAAACCGGCAGCGGCCGCAAAGTCCTGATTATCGGCGGGGCCGGCTTTATCGGTTCAATCATGACCCGGTATATGCTTAAAAAGGGTTACTCGGTATCTGTCCTCGACAATCTTACCTTCGGGTATACCCCGCTCGAGGGCCTCGACAATCATCCGGCCTACCGTTTCTACCGGGGCGATTGCCGCAATATCCAGGATCTTCTGACTGCGCTCAATGGTGTCGATACAGTTATTCACCTGGCTGCTATTGTCGGTGATCCGGCCTGTGCCCTGGATCCCCGGGCCACGATTGAAATCAACTATGAAGCTTCCAAGCTTCTCGTTGATGCCTGTCTGCAGAAAAATGTCGAGCGCCTTCTGTTTGCCTCAAGTTGCTCGGTCTATGGCGCCAGTGAGGGCAATCAACTGCTCAACGAACAATCGCCGCTTAATCCGGTTTCGCTCTATGCTGAAACACGGCTCAAATCTGAAGAGGCGATTCTCAAGCAGGCCAAATCCCCGCTGGCCGTGGCCATGCTGCGCCTCTCGACTGTATTCGGTTTCTCCTACCGGCCCCGCTTCGATCTGGTAGTCAACACGCTGACTGCCCGCGCGTTGCAGGACGGCGAGATATCAATCTTCGGCGGTTCCCAATGGCGCCCCAATGTCCATGCCCTCGATGTCGTCCGGGCCTTTGTGGCCGCCACCGAAGCGCCCAACAATGTCATTGATCGCGAAACCTTCAATGTCGGCTCCGAAAGCCAGAACTACCGTATCGAACAACTCGGCGAGATGGTCAAAGAAGCCCTGCCGGAGACAGTCGTCAAGACGGTCAATGCCGAGATGGATCGCCGTGATTATCGCGTCTCTTTCGATAAAATCGAATCGATGCTCGATTACAGGGCAATCTATACTGTCCAGGATGGTATCCGCGAGATTATCGATGCTTTCAAGCAGGACAAATTCGGACATTATTCGCTGCCGATTTATTCCAATGTCAAATACTTCAGTGAAGTGAAGTAAATCTTTTCGATTCTGCCTAAATGGTCCTTACAGTTCCACCGTTTTTATGCTGTGTTGCCGCAAAGTGATAATGTCCTGTGTTGGCAAAACAGGACATTTCTATTTTGCGTTGACAGGGCGTCTTTATGCTGTTGACCATAAAGAAGCGATTGTCTACATTACTCAATTGATATGTAATTCTCGTACCGGTAAGGATGGTCAGGCATGCTGGATATAAAATACGTGCGCGAAAACCCCGACACGGTTCAAAAAGCCTGCCGGGATAAAAACGACAAAGCTGATATCTCCGCAATTCTCGAACTGGATAAATCCCGCCGCAATCTTTTGACCGAGGCCGAATCGATTCGGGCTGAACAAAACAAGGCAACTCAGGAAATTGCCAAAATAAAGCGCGAGGGCGGCAATGCCGACGACGCTATCGCTGCCATGAGGGCGGTCTCCCGGAAATACAGCGACATGACTGCCGGCGTGCGTGAAGTTGAAGACGAACTGCATCAGGCCATGCTGCGCGTTCCGAATATTCCCCATAAGTCCGTACCGGTTGGTCCCGATGAAGAACACAATGTGACCGTGCGCGAATGGGGCGAGAAGCCGTCATTTACCAACACGCCGGCCCCGCACTGGGAACTGGGCGAGAAGCTGGGTATTCTCGACCTCGAACGAGGCGCCAAAATCAGCGGGTCAGGGTTTTTTGTTCTGCGCGGCTGGGGGGCCCGGCTTGAGCGAGCCCTGATACAATTCATGCTCGATTACCATGTCGAAAAACATGGCTTCACCGAATTGGCGGTGCCGTTTGTTGTCCGTCCCGACGCTATGACCGGTACCGGGCAACTGCCCAAACTGGCCGAAGATATGTACCGTGTCGAAAGTGATGATCTGTTTCTGATTCCCACCGCTGAAGTACCGGTCACGAATCTGCATCGAGATGAAATTTTGAATGAAGATGATCTACCGCTGAAATATGTCGCCTTCACGCCCTGCTTTCGCCGCGAAGCCGGCGCCGCCGGCAAAGATACCCGGGGCATCCTGCGGGTGCATCAGTTCAACAAGGTCGAGATGGTCAAAATCGTTCATCCGGATACGTCGTATGCTGAACTTGAGTCATTGACTGCCCAGGCCGAGGGTTTGCTTCAAATGCTTGGTATACCCTATCGAGTAAGGATGCTGGCCACCGGCGATTTGTCCTTCGCTGCGGCCAAATGCTATGATCTTGAAATCTGGTCGGCCGGGATTGAAAAATATCTCGAGGTATCGTCAGTCTCCAATTTCGAGGATTTCCAGGCCCGCCGCATGAATTTGCGCTATCGCGGCGCCGATAAAAAGATGCATTTCCCGCATACCCTCAATGGTTCCGGGCTGGCCCTGCCACGATTGATCATCGCTCTTTTGGAAAACTATCAGACCGAGGGCGGCGCTGTCACTGTCCCCGAGGCCCTGCGGCCGTATCTTGGCGGAGTTGAAAGGATCGGTTGACGACAGGTGAGTACAGTTAATCATAACAAAAACCTGCTGTCGGTCTCGAGCCGTTTTACGACCTACTTCAAGATTTTTCTCATCTTCGGAGTCGTGGCTATCGGCGGTGTTTTTGTCTATTACACACAGGATGTGATTGCCGACATCCAGGCCAACGAGGCCGAAATCGCCCAGACCTATACCAAAATATGGGCTCTGGTGGCTTCCGACAGTGTCAGTGGTCCGGTGACTTCGGTGTTGTTCGATGAAGTCATCCTCAAATCAAACTTCCCGATTGTCGTAACCGATTCGGTTGGTAATCCCCTTTTCTGGAAAGAAGTGCCGGGTCTCGATCAGGCCGACGCTGATCCCCGCACTCTGGAACGAGTTCGTCGCTACGTCGAAGAGCTGGATAAAAAAAAGGGCGAAATCCCTATATATATCGATTCAGTCGTTATATACAATCTCTACTATGGCGACACCGCTCTGATCGGCAAACTGCGCGTTATCCCGATCGTCGAAATGGGGCTCTTTATTGGATTTGTTTTTCTCGCCCTGGTCGGTTTTCAGCATATCCGCCGCAGCGAACAACGCAGTATCTGGGTTGGCATGGCCAAGGAAACCGCGCATCAGATGGGAACGCCGATTACATCGTTGTTGGGGTGGATCGATCTGCTTAAATCCGGCCGCGAGTCGGAGACCTTCTCTCGCAATGATATCTATTCCCGCATCGAATCCGACGTCGCCCGTCTCGAAACTGTCGCGAACCGTTTTGGCCGCATCGGCTCGATCCCAAAACTGGAACCGTTGGAAATAAACCGGATCACCGGGGATGTGATTAACTATTTCCGGCAGCGGCTGCCCCACGGCGGCAGCGGGGTCAGGCTGCACTTTGATCCGGGCGAAGAACTGACCGTCAATCTCAACGAAGATCTCTACCGCTGGGTTATCGAAAATCTGATTAAAAATTCGCTGGAGGCGGTCGATTCGCGCAGCGGTCAGATAACTGTGCGAACCTATCGCGAAAACGGCAGTAAAAACATCAAGGTTGAGGTCGCCGACAATGGCCGTGGTATCGATCCTCACGATGCCCGCCGGGTATTTCGACCCGGTTATACAACCAAGCGGCGCGGATGGGGACTGGGGCTGTCGCTGGCGCGCCGTATTATACATGATTACCATAAGGGGACTATTGTCCTGGCTTCAGGAGAACAGGGGAAAGGAGCTCGTTTCGTCATAACGCTACCGATTGCATGATGTCCAAACACTGATGCTCATCAATAAGGACTGTTTCTATGGCTGCAACGCAAAACCAGACCCAGGTACTCTGGGTCGATGACGAAATTACGATGCTCTCGGCGCATATCGCCTTCCTCGAAAGCAAGGGAATAGCCGTTACCCCCTGTGCCTCCGGCGATGACGCTCTCGATCTGCTCCGTGAAAAAGACTTCGAGTTGATTCTGCTCGATGAAATGATGCCGGGCAAGGACGGCCTCCAGACACTGGTGGAAATCAAAGAATTCAAGCCGCATATCCCGATTGTGATGATCACCAAATCGGAAGAAGAAACGCTGATGGATGATGCCATCGGTCAAAAAATCGATGATTACCTGACCAAACCGGTAAATCCCTCGCAGGTGCTCATGGCCATCAAAAAATTCGTCCAGAGTAAGAAGATCGTTACCGGCAAACTTGGCCAACGCTATATTTCCGATATCAATCGCATCAATATGACCCTGATGGGGCCGGCCGACTGGACCGACTGGGTCGAAGCTTTCCGGACCCTGTGCGAATGGGATATCGAGATGGATCGCTATCCCGACGAAGCGCTGATGGAAACTCATGCCGGAACCCACAAAGACTGGAACAACCAATTCACCCGCTATTACGAAAAGAACTATGAGCAATGGGTAAAATCGAAAAACCGCCCGCCACTGTCGGTGGATGTTGTCGACCGGGCTGTAGTGCCACGATTGAAAAATGGCGAGCAGGTTGTCTTTATTGTCGTCGATTGCATGCGCATGGACCTCTGGCTGCGTATCGAGCCGCTTTTGGCCGATTTATTTCACATCGACAAGGACTACTTTTTCTCGATTATTCCCTCGGCCACTCCCTTTGCCCGCAACGCCATGTTCGCCGGCGATTTCCCGGCCAAGGTCGCCAGCCTCTATCCGGATGACTGGAAAGCCTATCCTGATGATGAAATCTCCCGCAACAGGCGCGAAAATGAACTGATGGAACGGCAATTGAAGAAAAAGGGTATCAACCTTGACCCGGGACCGAAGTATATCAAAGTGCTCAAGGGCAAAGACAGTGTCGACCTGACCAAGCGAACCGAAAATTTTCTGGCCTCGCAACTGGTCTCGATCGTTATCAATTTCGTCGATGTCCTCACCCATGGCCGTTCCAGCAATGTCCTGCTCAAGGAAATTGTCCCCGATGAGGCTGCTTTCCGTTCCCTTATGCAGACATGGTTTGTGCATTCGGCGCTGTATGAAACACTCAAGTTCCTCGCCCGTAAAAAAGTCACGGTCGTCGTAACCACCGACCACGGCTCCACGCTCTGTTCCCGGGGAACTATCGCCCACGGCAAAAAAGATACTTCGACCAACCTGCGTTACAAATACGGCGACAACCTTAACTGCAATCCCAAAGAGGCCCTGCTGATTAAGAATCCCGATGCCTACCGGTTGCCGTCGTTTACTGTCGCCAGCACCTATATTATCGCCCGCGAGGATTTCTATTTCGTCTATCCGAACAAATACAATGAGTATCAGCGGCAGTTCCAGAACAGCTTCCAGCATGGTGGTATCTCCATGCAGGAGATGATTCTCCCGATCGTAACCCTCAAGCCTAAGGGCTGATATGGCGCCGTTTCCGCTGAATGCCCCGCAGCAATCATCATCGCTTGCCGACACCGATCATCTGGCGGCGGCGCTGGCCAAGCGCCTTGAACCATATGATATCGTCGGTCTTACCGGCCCGCTCGGCGCCGGCAAGACAACCTTCGTCCGCGGTCTGGTCAAAGCGCTGGGCGGCGATGGCGACCAGGTCAGTTCACCATCGTTTACGCTGATCAATGAATACCACGGCACCCGTATTCCGGTATTCCATTTTGATCTCTATCGCTTTTCAAATCCATCGGAGTTTCGGGCGATCGGCGGCGACGAATACCTTGATCGCGGGGGGATTGTGTGCGTCGAATGGCCGGAACACGGCGCCGGATTTTTGCCGGAATCACGATATACACTGGCCATCGAAATAGTTTCTGCCGAAGAGCGCATCCTGACACTAACCCGGGAGGTATCATGATCGTGCTCGGTATCGATAGTTCCACCGCGCAACTCGGTATCGGGCTGGCCGATGATCACGATGTTCTCATCGATATAGTAGAAGACGCTTCGCGTGAACACGCGGCCCGGATAATCGGCATCATTGAACAAGCCCTGACCGAGGCTGACAAATCCAAAACTGATCTTGGTGGCATCGGCGTTGCGATAGGCCCTGGATCATTTACCGGTCTGCGCATTGGTTTGTCGGTCGCCAAGGGCCTGATCACCGCTTTGAAAATCCCCCTGGTTGGCATATCAACGTATGAGATCATTGCCAACCGAGTCGCGGACGTGTATCCGAAATTCTATTTGGCCGGACGGTCCCGTCGCGGCGAATATTATCTCTGCCATCTTGAAGACAGTGAGTTGTCTTTTGATTTGTGCGATGAAAAACACCTGGATGATTATGTTGGTTCCTTACCGGTTGGCCTGATCGGCGGCGATGATAAAGACCGCGCGGTCTTTGCCACGCACAACATAACCCTGATTGATCCCGGCCTTATGGCAATATCGGCCGGTCAACTGGCCCTGACGGCGGTTCGAAGAATAGCCGATGGCCAAATCGATGATCCCGGCACCCTGGAACCATTGTATGTGGCGCCATCGCAGGCGGAGCGGAAATTTGGACACCTCTGAGATTAATATCCGGCAAATGCGGGCCCTTGATATCCCTCAAGTGATTGATATCGAACAGGATGTGTTCTCGGATCCGTGGCCCAAACGGGTTTTTCTCGATGACCTCTATTCCGAATACAGCTACCCGTTTGTTGTCGAATGCGAGAATACCATGGCCGGGTACGCGATTCTATGGATGGGTTACAAGGAAGGTCATTTGACCAATATCGCCGTGGCCAAAAAATTCCAGCGGAAATCTATTGCCAAACGCCTGCTAAAATATATCTTAGAGCTTGCGGCAGAGCTTGGGCTGGAGCAGGTACTTTTGGAAGTACGGCCATCCAATGCGGCCGCCATTAGTTTGTACGAGACCTTCGGGTTCAGCCGTCTTGCGATAAGGAAAAACTATTACCATTCGCCGGTTGAGGATTGCCTTGTTATGGTGAAGTCATTGGCCTCCTGACCGGCCGGTATTATTTATGCACTGGTTTCGGAAATCCAAGGAAGGGCTGGTCAGCCAGCAGAAGAAAGAGATCCCCGACGGTCTCTGGACCAAATGCAAAGCCTGCGGCGAGGTCGTTTACTCTCGCGTCCTCCAGGAATCATTATGGGTCTGCCATAACTGCGGGTATCATTTCCGGATCAATTCCCGAAAAGTAATTGAACTGCTGCTCGACGACGGTCGCATCGAGGAATTCGATGCCAACCTGGATTCGCAGAATCCACTGAATTTCCGCGATTCAAAAAAATACCCCGATCGCATAAAGGCCTCCCAGGAAAAGACAGGTATGCGCGACGGTGTTATTTCCGGTCTTGGCGCGGTCGATGGCATCCCGGTATCCTTCGCAATCATGGATTTTACTTTCATGGGCGGTTCAATGGGCTCGGTCGTCGGTGAAAAGGTCGCCCGGGCTATCGAGCGATCCATCGAACGCTCAATCCCGCTGATAATTGTCTCCTGCTCCGGAGGTGCCCGCATGCAGGAGGGTATTCTTTCATTAATGCAGATGGCCAAAACCTCTGCGCTTTTGGCCGTGCTTGATCGTAAGAAGCTTCCCTTCATCTCCATTTTGCTGAACCCGACTACGGCCGGCGTGATGGCGTCCTATGCGTCGCTGGGTGACGTTATTATCGCCGAACCGAAAGCCCTGCTGGGATTTGCCGGACCGCGGGTGATTCAGCAAACAATCGGCCAGGAATTGCCCGAGGGGTTTCAGTCGTCGGAATTTTTCCTTGAGCACGGCTTCCTTGATATCATCTCCGAACGCAAGGACCTGCGCAGCACCCTGAGCCTGTGTCTGCACTTTATGTTCGATCCCCGGACCGAGCATCAATCGCGATAACCCGGACCATTAGACATGCCGCTCTCACGCTATCAACAGGCCCATAGTTTTATCTATAATCGCCAGCACTTCGGTATCAAGCTGGGATTGGATAATATTCGCCATATGTGCGAACTGCTGGGCAATCCGCAGGACAGCTATCATACCGTACATATCGCGGGAACCAACGGCAAGGGATCGACCAGCAGCTTTATCGCCGCGATGCTCCAGGAATCCGGGCACAAAGTCGGTATCCTGACCTCGCCGCATCTGGCTGATTATCGTGAGCGCATTCGAGTCAATGGCGTAAAAATTTCCGAAGACGCGATCTGTGAATTTGTCGAAACCCATCGCAGGTATATTCTAAAATCACAGGTGACCTTCTTCGAAGTCACCACCGCACTGGCTTTCTGGTATTTCCAGCAGCAGAATGTCGATTGGGCGGTTATTGAGGTTGGTTTGGGCGGACGGCTCGATGCCACCAACATCATCACTCCACTTGTCAGTGTGATTACCAATATCTCGCTTGAACACACCAATCTGCTTGGCAAAACAACCTATAAAATCGCCGGTGAAAAGGGCGGTATTATCAAGCCGAACACCCCGGTTGTGACCGGCATACTCAACAACGGCAGCCCGGCCGCGCGACGGATCCGTCAGATCGCCACCGAGAAGAACGCACCAATACACTGGCACCGTCCGCGGGGATACAAATACAGCGGCAACGGCGCCGGCGATCGCATTGCCCTGCTGCACGGCCCCTTCCGGGGGCTTAGCGCTCCGCTCGCTTTGGCCGGATCGCATCAGGGGCAAAATGCCTATCTGGCGGTTCGCGCTATTGAAATTATCCGGCAACTGGGCCATCGCATCACGCGAGACGGTGTCCGGCGCGGCCTGGCCCGTCACGCCTGGCCCGGGCGATTTATGACTATCTCGAAACAGCCGACCGTCATCATCGACGTCGCCCATAACCAGGAGGGATTTGCGGTGCTGACCGAGACCCTCAGGCGCCATTACCCTGGCCGAAAATTCGATTTTTTAATCAGCATGGTGGAAAAGAAGAAAAGCGATCGTTGCCTGCAGCTTGTCGACCCGCTGGCCCAAAGTATAACCGTTGTACCTCTTCAAAATTTCCGTCGCGATGATCCGTATTTCATGATATCACGCCTGCACCCCGGCAATGGTCGAATTCGGGTCTTCCCGCGTGCGTGCGATGCTGTCAAAGACCTGTTGGAAAACGCCCGCCCGTCCGATATATTGGTCATAGCCGGTTCCCATTTTATCATGGGTGAGTTGGCGCCAATAATCAAACGGGATGGATTTTGAAGCGACAGGATAAGGCCTCAGAACGAGCGCATCGGGCAGTCGAAATGCTTGGCTCATCAATTGATGTCAAAATCAATGAGCTGACCGAAAGCAACCGGCAGCTCAAACGCAAGATCTTCGACTTGTACACCATCTTTGAAATCAGCCGTAATTTCAATTCCGTCCTCAATTATCAGACACTCGTTGACTCATTTCTGCTGACCTCACTGGGTCAGGTCGGTGCCGCCACCGCCGCCCTGTATTTGCCGCCGATGCCCGATGATGATTTCCTCGGCCTGGCCAAATCCAAAGGGTTCTCCACAACCCGTTACACCGATCAGCGCATTTCGATGACCGGGCGCCTGGCCAGACACCTGGTGTCAATGGGCAAACCGGCATCGATAGACGAATTGATCCCTCTGTTTGGCGGCGATCCGGAATTTGAATCATTTAAACCGACCCCCGCAGGGTTGCTGGTGCCGCTGATTATCAAATCATCGCTGCGCGGCATTCTGGCCCTGGGCGGCAAAGTCTCCGGGCATTCGTTTCCAACCGATGATCTTGAGTTTCTCTCAATTTTGGCCAATCAGTTTGCCGTGGCACTTGAAAACGCGCGCCTGTATGAATCTGAGAAAATGGCTCTGGAAGAGTTAAAGAATACTCAAAAACAACTGGTACTCAGCGAACGCCATGCCGCCATCGGCGACCTCTCAGCCCGTATCGCCCACGAGGTAAACAACCCGCTCAGTATCATTTCAAATTATCTGCATCTGTGTGAAAGATCGCTGGGCGATCCGGAGGTATTGAACGAACATCTCGGTATCGTGCGTGAAGAACTGGCCCGTATCGCCCGCATCGTCCGGCAATTGCTCGATTTTCATAAACCACGCGCAGTCGAAAAGGGACCGGTGAATCTCGAACAGATTGTCTCGGATGTCCTCTCGCTGGTCCGCTGGCAGTTTACCAAGAAAAATATCTCGGTGGATGTGACGGTGCAGGAGCCGATTCGGATGATCAATGCTTCTGCCGATCAAATCAAGCAGGTCATTCTCAATCTGATTATCAATGCCCGCGATTTCGCGCCCGAAAACGGCCGTGTGCGAATCGAGTTGCACGCCGATGAAAAACAGGTGTTTCTGAGTGTCAGCGATAATGGCCCGGGCATCGATATTGAGGTCTTACCACGCGTATTTGAGCCGTTTTTTACCACCAAAGATGGTTCTGCCGGCACCGGCTTGGGTTTATCGGTCTGCTATAGTATTATTCACGAGCATGGCGGTGTTATCGAAGCCGGCAATCACAGCGATGGCGGTGCCCGATTCGATATCAGACTACCGATCGCCGCAGACAACGGGAGAAAGCAGTGACAGACAAGAGCCATAATCTTGAATTGAATGAGATCATTCCCGCCGATACCAAAGAACGTATTCTGGTTATCGATGATGAAGAACGGATCGGTGATTCCCTGTCATCTCTACTAACTGGATCCGGTTATGAAGTAGCGATTTTCCGCAACAGCGCCGAAGCGGCCGACGAAATCCGCCGGGGGTATTTCGATCTCATCCTTTCCGATATCAAAATGCCCGATCTGTCCGGGATCGATCTGCTCAAACTGGCCCGGGAAGTCGATCCCCAGGCGCTGGTGGTGCTGATGACCGGCTATGGCTCCCTGGAATCCGCACTGGAAGCCATCGGGTTGGGGGCATATGACTATCTGCTCAAACCGGTTGAATTTCCCCAACTGGAGCTGGTTATCAGGCGCGGACTGGAAAAGCGCCGGCTGGGTCGCGCCAAATCCTATCTGCTGAACGAGTTGAAGCAGAAGAACGAAGCCCTCGAAGCCCGCCTGCGCGAAATCAATGCCCTCTATGAAGCCGGAAAAACTGTCAGCTCAACCCTCCAGCTCAATCGTCTGCTCGACAGTATCATTGGCCTGGCCACCGAAGTGCTCGAAGCCAAGATAGGCTCGGTCATGCTTCTCGACGACAATCGGGAATTTCTCTCTATTGCGGCCGCCCGCGGTCTTGATGCTCATATTATCAAATCAACTCAATTGCCGCTGGGATCCTCCATCGCCGGACATGTCGCCGAATCAGGCGAGCCGCTCTTTATCAGCAATGTCGAAGCAGACCATCGATTCCAGCGTGATAATCGCCAGGAAAGATATGGCCCCGCATCACTGCTGTCAGTGCCGCTGATAATCTCTAATCGTACGATCGGTGTCATCAACATTGCCCATAAACAATCAGGCGGCGATTTCTCCGAACACGATCTCAAGGTGCTGCAGACCTTCGCCAATCAGGCCGCGGTAGCTATTGATCACGCCGCCACCTTCAAGCAATTGAAACGGCGCGTCTCCGAACTGTCGGCCATTCAGGATATCGCTGATGCCATGTCGCGGGCAGTTACCGTGCAAAACCTCCAGGAGATTATCTACTGGGGCATTCGAAATCTCATGCCCGCGGACCTGGCTTTGTGGTTTCGCTGGTCGCCCATCGGGAACACACTGAATTTTGTCGGTGGCGCCGGGACCTCAGCGATACATCTGGAAATGACAATTACTGCCGATGGTGACCTTCTGGCCGATCCGATCAAAGCCCGCGATTTCATCATGACTAATCTGCCGACCGAGCTCGATCCGCCGATTCCCCATGAATCGTTTTTCGCCTTTCCCATCTTTGGCTCCACCGGTCTTGACTATGTTTTCTGTCTGGCGTCATCCCTGCCCGATTGTTTTTCCGATGATGATATCAAGATCGCCGGATTAATCGCGTCGCAGGCGGCCACGATGTACGAACGGGAAAAAGCGATTCTCAATGCCACCCGCCTGCTGACAATGGGCAATATGATCTCAGAAATCTCCCATGATATGCGCAAACCCCTGACCAATATCCGGGGTTCACTCCAGATCATGCGCGACCGCTGGCCGGAAATCGCCGAAAATTCTGAATTATTCATTATGGCCGAAGAAGAGGTCCATCGCCTCAACGAACTCGTCCGCGAACTGGTTGACTTCTCCAATCCCAACAAATATGAAACCGAGCGCACCGATATCGCCGCTGTCCTCAAACGGGCCGCGCACCTGGTCAAACCGGATCTGGAAAAACACAATATAGCATGCGTGGAACAATTCGCCGAAGATACCGGTGAAGTCTTCGTCAATAAAAACCAGATCATGGAAATATTTTTGAATTTGATTATGAACGCTATTGATGCCATAGGCAATGACGGCACCATCACTTTGAGGACTTCTCGTGAAACGAAAGACCGCCGCGCCATGGTCCGAATCGAAATCGAAGATACCGGCTGCGGGATCAGTGACGCTGACAAGGGTGCTATTTTCGATCGCTACTTTACAACCAAGGAAACCGGTACCGGGCTGGGCCTGGCTGTCGTGGAACGGATTATTTCAGCTCACAATGGCCGTATCGAGGTCAAAAGCGAAGTCGGCAAGGGTACTACCTTCATTCTGCATTTTCCCGCATAAATAATTCAACCTGCAAAAATTTGCAAAAAAGTGGTAATTCTTTACTCGAACGGCTTGATTTTTAGCAAAAATTGACGATTAATTGACAAAAGAAGACGAGTTTATGGCTAAAGACCGCACAAAAGTACTTGTTATCGACGATGACCCCAAAGTCGGCTGGATCCTCAACGAGGGACTTGCCGCCAGCTTTGATTTCGTCACCGCCCGCAATGGCGCCGAGGGTTTGCAGATGGTTACCACCGAGCGCCCTGATCTGATTCTCCTCGATATTAAAATGCCCGAAATGTCAGGGCTCGAAGTGCTCAAACGGTTGAAAAAAATGGAGGGGCGACCGGAAGTCATCATGCTTTCCGGCCATGAAGAAACCAGCTATGTTGTTGATTCTATTAAAAACGGCGCGGCTGAATTCATCAAGAAACCATTCGACGTAAAAGAAGTCGAAATTCACATCAATAATATTCTCGAAAAGAACCGTCTTCGCCAGGAAGTCACCAATCTTAAGACCGAGCTGCGGGCCAAGGCTCAGTATGAATCATTTATTGGCGATTCCCCGAAAATTGTTCAGGTGAAAAACCTGATCGAACAGGTAGCTGATTCGGAACTGACGGTGTTGATTCGTGGTGAATCCGGAACCGGTAAGGAAATTATTGCCCGCATGATCCATAACGTCTCCAGTCGCAGCGAAGAATCGTTCACCAAGGTCAACTGCGCCGCCATTCCTCGCGATTTGCTCGAAGCCGAGTTATTCGGATACGAAAAGGGCGCCTTTACCGGTGCGCATAAAACCAAGCCGGGCCGCTTCGAGGTTGCCAATAAGGGCACGATGTTCCTCGATGAAATCGGCGATATGCCGCACGATCTGCAATCGAAACTCCTCCAGGTTTTGGAGCAGCAGGAATTCGTGCGCGTCGGTGGGATCAATACTATTCATGTCGATGTCAGAATCATCTGCGCCACCAACCGTAATCTGGAAGAGGCCATAAAGGACAGCAGCTTCCGCGATGATCTCTTTTATCGCCTGAACGAAATTACGGTCTTCCTGCCTCCGCTGCGGGATCGCCGCGATGATATTCCGCTTTTGACTGATCATTTCGTTGACAAATACAGCAAATTGTATAAAAAAGAACCGATCGTTTTAAGCGGCGAGACTATGTTTATGCTTTCCAGTGCGCCATGGCCGGGCAATGTTCGCCAGTTGGAAAACCTGATGAAACAAGCGGTTGTGCGTGGCGATGAATCGATTTTGCCGGAATTGCTGACCGCCCAGACAGCGGTGACCGACAAAAACGGCACGCACTCGGCCTCAGCACCGTCCAGTTCACCTGTGATAGGCGCCCCCGAACCATTTGAAAATGATGACGACTCCTTATCACTCAAAAAACGCGTGGCCACCGCAGTTGCCCGTGAGGAAAAACGGCTTATCTCAAGAGTCCTGACCAAAACCAACTGGAATCGCCGCAAGGCTGCCGAGATTCTCGAAATAAGCTATCGTTCGCTGCTTTACAAGATCAAAGAATACAGTCTGAATGAAATGAAGTGATCGTTCAATAACTGGACATTTTAGGCGGTGATTGTCGTTTCTTCTTGATATTTAATATAAGCGCAACAATTCTATAATTAAAAAAACTTTACCACCGCCCAGGTTCGAAACGCGCCCTTCCGGTTTCTGTAACTTACAAAAAAATAACGATATAGACACCCTCCGCTAATATCCCCGCAAATGGATTGACTGGTCTCGTAGCACCGATTTGTCGAAAAATCTTTCCCATGCAGATGATCGGTATAAAAATTGCTTATATCCAGATGTCCTCTTATTGAGAAAACGCTCATGTGGGCGCGGTGACCTATGTTGACCAACAGCTTCAAGAGGAAAGAGGGTATGGACGCCAACACGATTAAGTCGTTTCGAGATATTGCCCTGCTTGAGCTCAAACGAGCTGAACGATATCGCAATTTTCTTTCGATCTTGATCCTGAATTTTTCGGAATTTCTCGCAACAGCCGGCAGGCGGCGGATTTCATCGCCGGAAGATGCCGAACAATTTATCGCCGAGGTCAGGGAACGGGTTCGGCGGGCCGCGCGGGAAACCGATATGGTCGGTGTTGTTAATGATTCACGATTGGTAATGCTCTTGCCGGAAACCGATCGCGACAACGCCCAGACTGCGGGTGAACGGTTTCAGGATTTGATCAGCGAATTTTTGGGTGAATATCTGCAATCGGAATTTGATTTTGAAGTGCCGGTCGAGGTGGTATCATTTCCTGATACCACGGGGGATGTGACGCTGAAATCCCGCGTCAACAGCCTGTTTACCGAAAATTGATCGTATAAAGCGCTCTGGGATTCAATCCGGTCAGGGTGGTTTCGGCCGATGCGTTTTGCACTGGCGCTTACTTATATTTTATCTATATTTATGCCACGGTAAAAAATATGAATCATTCTGACAAAAACGATATCCAAATATCTGAAAAGGAACTGGTGCAGAAAGCCCAGGCCGGCGATTTCACGGCGTTCAATCAATTGATTGAACAGTATCGCCAGAAGATTTATCGGCTGGCGCTGAAGATGGCCAAAAACGAACAGGACGCCGAAGATATTTTTCAGGATACGTTTCTCAAAGCAATCGACAAAATCGGCCAATTCCGCGCCGAATCATCTTTTGGAACCTGGCTCTATGCCATCGCCGTCAACGTCGCCCGGGCCCGCTACGGCCGGTCATTTGAAAAGGACCTGCTGCCGCTGGAAGAGTATTTGCCGGTCAAACCGGGCGAATCCGAGGCCCGGCCGGGGACTTTGTATGACTGGGATGATCCGCTGTCGAAGATGACCGCCGGCGAAGTCCAGCAGAAGTTATCGAAGGCGATTACCGAACTGCCTTTGAAATACCGGGTGGCGTTTTTGCTCCGGTATATCGAGGAGATGTCGGTGCAGGAAGTGGCGCAGGCGATGAACCTCACTGTCGCCGCCGCCAAATCACGGATCCTGCGAGCCCGCCTGGCCCTGCGCCAGAGTCTGAATGATTACTTTACCGGGGAGGCCAAGCATGTCGGATTGTAATGAAATTATAAAATACTTATCGGACTATATCGATGGCACCCTTGATCCGGAATTGTGCCGTGAACTCGAAGAACAGCTCGGCGGGTGCGATAATTGCCGCCTGATGGTCGATCATCTGGAAAAGACAGTAAAAATTTGCCGCGATGGTGTCTGCGCCGAACTGCCTCAGGATCTGCAGAAAAAACTCAATTCCAAACTTGAAGCAAAATGGAAAGAAAAGTTCGGCGCCGGATCCTCCTGATAAGCCAATATTCTCTATTTGTCGGTGCTTTGAACAAAGTACGGTTATCTAAAATGTTTAACGATAATTGATTACGCGATATGGTCGATTGTCCTTCCAAACCTGTCCATCTATTGGACACTTTGGGATGATTCCATTTTTTAATCTTCGTGGTCGCGATTGCCCTTCTGTTCCCCATAAAACTACAGCGATTTGTGTTAATTACTTGACTGACAATATGTTAACTACGCCTGTTCGGTTTTTGGCGCAGCCCCGGAGTATTTTTTTCGGCCGGAAAAGTTGTCGGCGACTCGTACAGTGGGGCGACCCCACATGACAACATATTTTTTAAGTCGTTGTCAATCAATCGCTAAATAAATAATTTCGGTTTTGGAATGACCTTTGCTGTTAGATAAGCCAGAGAAATGAAAACACTAAAAGGAGTTACGATAATGCGTAAGAATCTACTTATCACTCTGCTTGCACTGGTCTTCTGCGGATCAGTCTTTGCCGTCCCGACTCTTTATGTCGATGGCGACGCTCAGACTGATATTCGCGATGGTGCCGGAAATGTAGCGCTTTCGTTTGCCGGTCCGACCCAGACCTGGACGCTGCTGGCCGAATTTGCCGGTTGGGCGGCCGATAACAATTTCGGTTACTATACCGATTTTGCTGATCCGGCTGGCGAACCGCCGACCATCATCTTCCCCGGCTCCGACAGCCCGGTCATCAACAAGACGACCACCATCGCTGCCGGTACCGATATTGGTCTGTACATGAAGTCAGAGGCTATTTCGCCGAATCCGACCCTGTACTCCCATTTCGCGTTCAACGAGAATACACCCGACGATACTTATCAGTATTTTTATGTGTATGACGTCAGCATGTATCGCGGTATGGGCAAAACCTATTTCTTCGATACTGAAAACGAAGATTACTCCACGACCCAGGATTTCGACTATCTGATTTATATCGACGATAGTGGTGCCGCTCTTCCTGAATTCGATCACAACGATATGATTATCGGCGTGACCGCTGTTCCGGAACCGACCACGATGCTCCTGTTCGGTCTGGGTATGCTGGGCGTTGGCGTGAGCCGTCGCCTCCGCAAGTAACACCGGTTCAATCAGACGTATCGATTTGAAACGCCACCTTCTACAGGTGGCGTTTTTTTTGTCATAACCTGTTTTTACCCATCCATTTTACGGAATTATGCATAAACCCCAAATCCCCATCTTCGATTTTTTTGAATCGTTTTCGCGACCGGGCCATCTAAAAGGACAATTGCAGGAATTGATCAAAACCGAAAGGATGGGTGTCGTGAAAGAAGGAATAACAAATTTTTCGATAAAGCACCCCTTTATCGTCATCTCAATTGTGGTGGTCCTGACCGCCTTTTTCGGCTATCAGTTGACCAATATTACAATTGATACCGACCCGGAAAACATGTTGCCGGAAGATGAACCGGTGCGCGTTTTCAATGATGAAGTCAAAGAGATGTTCGGCATCGACGACTTCATTGCAGTCGGGGTGGTCGATCAACAGGGTGCCTTTACGGCCGAGCAGTTGCGCCGTATTTATGCCATTACCGAAGAAATCAAGAAAATCGATGGCGTCATCGTGGATGACATCATGGCGCCTTCGACCGTTGATGATATCCGCCAGGGCGGTGGCAATTCCATTGTTGTTGAAACCCTGATGGAGGATGCTCCGGATTCCGATTCCGGCGCCCAGTATATCCTGGGCCGGATCAAGGATAATCCGATCCTGAGGGGTAAATTGGCTTCCGATGACGGCAAGGCGCTGGCCCTTTTTATTCCGATAGAGGCCAAAGACCATTCGCACCGTATCGCCGGTGAAATTACCGCCATCACTGATCGGCTGGGTGGCGATGAGGATTATTACATTGCGGGCCTGCCGGTTGCCGAAGACAGCTTCGGTGTCATGATGTTTGGTCAGATGATCTACTCGGCGCCGTTGGCCGGACTCATCATCTTTATCCTCATGTTCATCTTCTTCCGGAACATCAGGATAATCATCCCGCCTATGATCGTCGCCGTGACCGCCATTATATGGACTATGGGCGCGCTGGTGATGACGGGGCATACGGTCCATATTATGAGCTCGATGATCCCTATCTTTTTGTTTCCGATCGCGGTGCTGAACTCGATTCATATCCTCAGCGAGTTTCATGATCGTTATGGCAAATACAAGCATAAAGAGCCGACTATTCGCCATACTATAAATGAGCTGTTTATGCCGATGTTGTTTACTTCGGCGACGACCGTGGTCGGCTTCCTGTCGCTGCTGTCCAACAATATTCCGCCGGTGCAGGTTTTCGGTATCTTCGTCGCCTTTGGCGTCGGCGTGTCCTGGCTGCTTTCGATAACGCTCAACCCGGCGTTTGCCATGCTGCTGCCGGACAAGACCCTGAGGAATTTTGGCAAATCGAGCGATGAAGAAGATAAGTCACCTCTTTCAGCGGTAAACCATTTCCTCCGCGATTTCGCCGCCAAATACAGTAAGTCCATCCTTTTTGGCGCGACTGCTGTCGTTATCGTCTCGGCCGTCGGTCTTTCGATGATCACGGTCAACGACAATCCGGTCAAATGGTTCAAACCCTCTGATCCGCTTCGCCAGGCTGATCAGGCGCTCAACGCTCACCTCGCTGGAACCTATATGAATTATCTGGTCTTCGAGGGTGACGATGAAGGTGCCCTGAAAAATCCCGAACTGCTGCGCTATATCGAGGGTCTCCAACAACACCTTGAAAAAATTGATATAGTCGGTTCCACTACCGGTATCACCGATGTTATCAAGAAGATCCGCTATGAACTGCTGGGTGCCAATGACATGGCGACTTACGCCATTCCCGATGATGAAGCCGCGGTAGGCCAATTCCTGTTTCTCTATGAAATGACCGGCGGTGATCCGGATGATCTTTTCAAGCTGATCACCTCGGATTATTCCAAGGCCAATGTCTGGGTTCAGATGACTGGTGGTGATAATCAGGCGGTTGCCGGTGTGGTTCACGCCGCTGAACAGTATCTGGTTGACAATCCGCCGCCCGCCGAAGTCGATGTCCACTGGGCCGGTCTGCCGTATGTCAATGTCGTCTGGCAGGATAAAATGGTTTCCGGAATGCGCATCTCGCTGCTGTCCTCATTTGGCATCGTGTTTATCATGATGAGCTTCCTGTTCCGTTCGCTCATCTGGGGCGTGGTCTCCATGTTGCCGTTGTCGATCACCATTATGGCGATCTATGGCGCAGTGGGGTACATCGGAAAGCCCTATGATATGCCGATTGCGGTGCTGTCATCATTGACACTGGGGTTATCGGTGGACTTCGCGATCCATTTCATACAAAGATCACGGATGATCCACAAAAGAACCGGTAATTACAAGGAAACTTACCGTCTGATTTTCGAAGGCCCCGGCCGCGCAATCAGCCGCAATGTGCTGGTGATTGCCATCGGTTTTGTCCCGATGTTCTTCTCGAACCTGGTGCCGTATATCACGGTCGGGACGTTCTTCTTCGCGATCATGACCGTTTCCGGGGCCGTTACTCTGCTCTTGCTGCCGGCCATAACGCAAGTGTTCCATAAGAAGCTTTTTCCGGAACATGAAAACAAGAAATCAAATGATAGAATAACCGTAGGAGGTTGAAAATGAAGACTACGTTCCTTTACTCGTTACTGCTTGTCGCCACCCTGATGTTTGTGGGCGGTGTGGCGGTCGCTGAAGACGCCGCCGAGATTATGAAGAAATCACACATGGCGTACTATTACGCCGGTGATGACGGTGTTGCCGATGTCACGATGGATATCGTAAAAAGCAACGGCAAAACACGTACCCGCGAGTTCACCATGCTGCGCCTCGACCTGGTCGAGGGCGGCGAACAAAAGTACTACACATACTTTCGGAAACCGTCGGATGTCTCGCGCATGACCTTCATGGTCTGGAAAAACCCCAACAGCAGCGATGACCGCTGGCTGTATATTCCGGCGGTTGATCTGGTCAAACGGATTTCGGCCGATGACAAGAACTCGTCCTTTGTCGGGTCAAACTTCTCCTATGAAGATGTCTCGGGTCGTCATTGGACCGAGGATACGCATACGCTCGTCTCGGCCGATGAAACTCTCGATAGCCGCCCGGTGTATCTGATAAGCTCCAAGCCAAATGATCCCGGATACAAGGCCTTTGCCGAAAAGAAAACCTGGGTGGATAAAGAGAATTACCTGCCGCTCAAGGAAGAATACTACAACGACAAAGGTGAATTGATCCGCGTCTTTGCCGCCGATCAGGTGGAAGAGATTGATGGTATCCTGACGGTTGTCACGCGGACGATGAAAGACATCAAGGGTGAGCAGCATACGACCATCACCTTCAATAACATCGACTACAATACAGGTGTCGGCGATGATATTTTCACTGAGCGCTACCTCAAGGCTCCGCCGCGCCAGTACATCAAGTAACTAAAAACCGGGAGGGAATTGACTATGGAAACCGAATATACATCACGACGGCCCCTCCTGATGGCCCTGCTGGCGATGCTGATTATGGTATCGCCGGCAGCTATGGCCCAGGATTTGTACTGGGGCGGATTTGTTGAAGGACTCTGGACCGGCGGCTTAAACGACAACAATCCCACCGGCCGCGATTATCCGGCCTCCGAAGTCAGGCTGCAGCTTCGGGCGGAATCTTATTCGAGCGTCGCGGAAGCATTCTCCAAAATCGATTTTGTGCAGGATGGCTTCGACTCGACCACGTATGAAATCGAGCTGCGCGAAGCCTACATCCGCTTCCGCATTCCGATCGGACTCGATTTCAAAGTCGGTCGCCAGATTCTCACCTGGGGAACCGGTGATTTGATCTTCATCAATGACGTCTTCGCCAAGGACTACCAGTCGTTTTTTATCGGGCGGCAGGATCAGTACCTGAAAGCCCCCCAGACCGGCATCCGCAGCGAACTTTACACTGGAATCGGGGCATTCAGCTTCGTATTTATTCCTGATTTTGAGCCGAATATACTGCCGACCGGGAATCGTTTGTCCTTTTATGATCCAATGGAAATGACCATCGTCGGACAGGCGACCCCGGGCTATATCTATATGACACCGGTCGAACCGGGCAACAGCTTCGACAATGCCGAGCTGGCCGTTCGCTACAAGAACCGCATTGGCGGCTTCGAACTGGCCGGCTATGCCTATCGCGGGTTTTATAAAGACCCCCGGGGCTTCGATCAGTCGATCGGCGCCTATTATCCGCGCTTGAATGTCTATGGCGCCTCGCTGCGGGGGCAGATTATCGGGGGCATCCTCTGGATCGAGGGCGGCTATTATGACTCCCGCGAGGATACCGATGGTGACAACTATTTCATTGAAAATTCATCACTGAAGGGCCTGATCGGATTCGAACGCCAGGTGGCGACTGACTTTACCGGCAATATCCAGTTCCAAATCGAACAGATGCAGAGCTATGATGACTACGCCGCCGCCCGCTCAGCCCTGATCGATGCTGCCATGCTTCCGCCCACTGCCCCCAAGGCCGAAGAAATCCGGACACTTCTGACCTCGCGCTGGACCAAGCAGTTGATGATGCAGACTATGACGATATCGGCTTTTGGTTTTTACTCACCCTCGGATCAGGACGCCTATGTCCGTTTCTCGATTGAGTATAAATACTCCGATGAATTGTCGTTGATGGCCGGCGGAAATATCTTCGATGGCGAAGATATTCACACCCAGTTCGGCCAGTTTGATCTCAACGATAACCTCTACGTGAAAATTAACTATGGCTTTTAGGAGATACAGGCTATGTCAATCGAAAACATGATTCGCGTGCTGGCCGGAACACTGGTTCTTGTCTCGCTGGTACTCGGATTGACGGTGTCCCAATACTGGTTCATCCTGACCGGTTTTGTCGGTGTCAATCTGGTGCAGTCGGCCTTTACCGGGTTTTGCCCGGCCGAAATGATCCTCAGAAAAATAACCGGCGCTAAATCCGCCGGTTAACTGTGCAACACGTTTTTCACCCTCCTATCGGTTGAACCCGGCGGAGTAATCCGCCGGGTTCTTCATCTTCTACACCAGGTAACTCTTCAGAAACTGCGGGAAATACAACCACAGGGCCAGGAACGCCCCCAGGGCGATATAGACAAGCTTGAACCATCGTGGCCGCGGTGAGGCGGCAATAATCATCGCGGCGGGCAGAATCAGCAAATAATGGCGCCAGACCGATGAAAACGATATTCCGGTGGCCGGGGAAAAGAGATACAATATCACGGCAAAAACAACCAATTCCACTTTGATTCGATATGGATAAAAAAGCAGAAAAATAAGGCCATACCATAAAAACACAAAATTCGAAAGATACTGCGTATGCTGAATATCCATGTAAAAATATGGGCTGCTGAACCTGAAATGCCTTAATGAATTCCAGATTGTCACCAACGGAAATTCCCAGCTGCGCTGGAAATTTTCCTGAAGCTTCAAAAACAGGAAAAAATCATCGAATTTGAAGTAGAAATACGATGATAAAATCAACGGCCCCAGCATCAGGGGCAATGTATACAGGGCAAAAGAGGTAACCAGCCGCCCCACCGGATGCTGCCTGCGATTTGCCCAATACTCCCGCCATGATTTGATAAGGGGGACAACGGCCAGTAACCACGCTGTCGGATAGCACAATGATATCCAAAGGCCCAGAAGCGGCAGCAGGATCATCGTCAGGCGTGTTTCCTGGCCGTACAACAGCCACAAATAAATACTCATCAAGGCCAGTAACAGGGCATAGGGAAAACCAAGCAGGAAATAAAAGGCTGTCGGGAATGCCGCCAGCGCGAGGGTTGCCAACCGTGGGGATACTTCCGGCGCCACTCGCTTGACCATTTTGAAGAAAAAGATGAACCCTATGATACTGAAAATGTATGGTAGAACCAGAATCCCGATTTGATTAAATCCCGGAGAAAAAGCCGTTACCGCCAGCGGCCATCCGGGAAACCACCCGACATTGCCGCAGATGTCGCCCATCGGGTAATCTTTGCCGGGAATGCACGGCCGAACATTGTAGCCATCCTCGGCAATCGAAAGATACAATTTGATGTCCCAGACCGGCTTGAACATCATGCTGTTGTGGTAAGAGAGGGCAAGTGAAATATAAACTCCGGCCAGTATGAGAAAAATAAGAAACGGCCAGAGAAGTGACCGTGGATTGGAAAACGATGATTCTGACATGGTCTTGTTCATCATGTCATAAATATGACGCAATACAGAAAAATCAGCAGATAAATCGTCGCGCCCAGCCCGCGGGTGAATCTGAAAATTGGTCGGTCATCAAAACGGGGCATTGGCTGACCGCGCATGACATGAATTAAGCGATGCGTATAGACAGCCAGCGAGAGTGCAATAAAAATGCCGGCCACCGGCAGACTGATCATGATCGCACAGAGATTATCCAGCACATAGGCGACCAGAAGAAACGCGATGGATGCAAAGGCATACTTCCCGGTAAAATTCGATGATGGTATATCCTGAATCTTGCGATGAATCAGGAAGCTTCCCAGGACAATCAGCAGATCCCGGCCGATTACAACCACAGCCAGCCAGAGGGGAAACGCCCGGTATACTATCAGCATGACTACCAGCACCAGGGCCAGAAATTTGTCCGACAGCGGATCGAGAATCAACCCCAGGCGTGTCTGCTGATTGAGCTTGCGGGCCAGGTATCCATCGAAGTAATCGGTCATCGTCGCTGCCGCCAGGCAAAGCAGGGTATAAATCCGGTATTCCGGCCCCGGGCGGGAAAGAAATATCGCAACGGGAATCAGCAATAATAACCGTCCCAGTGTCATCAGGTTGGGCAGCTTGACGATATCGGAAAGCATAGCCCAAGATAGCCCGGCCGAAATTGTTATGCAAGCGGAAGGATGATTCAATTACATAAAATAAATGAGGCGGGATTGTCTTACATCCCGCCTCTGCCAACAACGATGAGGAGCGTGAAGGGGAGATCTTTACGGTTCTGTCACTACCTCTTCTCCAGAGTAGACGTAGCCGACATTGGTTTGACGCCAGCCCATGCGGACGAATGTCCGCACCACCGGGGTACCCGGCGGCAGCTTGTTCGGGTCGGACAAGTCGTTATCGAAGGCCCAGTTACGGAACGGCGGACTATACTCGCTGGGATAACTGTCGCCCTTCTGGGATTCCCAGAGGTTGATCATCGAGCCGGTATAATGCAATGTATCACCTGACCATGTTTCCAGAAAATGCGGCAGGTTTTCCAGACCACCATTATAATTGCCGCCGCCGGTCTCGACATTCCCCGTGATATACGAGAAATTGGTTGTTGTCGTCGTGGCCTGACGATCACCGGTACTAAGACTGGAATTGGCATCATCCCAGTTGTTTGATAATACCGTCAGCGCGTCGGTTATGATTGCCATCGGGACCTTGTTAACACTGTTGATATCGCCCTGGGTATATACTGGCATGTCAGTAGCCAGAGTGAAACCGTCGGTATTAGTACCAGCGCTGTTGAGAATTTCATCGGCGTTCTTCAAGCGAGTGGCATGATATCCGCTGCCATTATCGGAGGCATACATGATGCCATTGGGCGGGAAGAATGCCGTCTCCTTGAGAACACCCATATCGATATCATAGGAAAGCACATCCTGGCTTTCGCGGCGGTCACGGAATGTGACGGTATCCAGTGCGCCCAGGGTCATCAACGTGTCGGTGACGTTTATCCACGAGGCACCATTGTGGAAGAAAGCGTCACCATCCATGATTTTCAACGTGGCTTGATTCTCGAAGGAGTCATCATTGCTGCCGCCGTCGCGTTCGATGATGGAATACGGATTCATGGGATTGTCCAGCGGCAGATTCAGACGCTCCTGACCATAGGCGGCATCCTGTACACGGCCGCCCCAGCGGGCGATGGAAGAGTCGAACCAGTGCGGATCCGACGATTCCAGCCAGCCGGATCCCTCGCGCATCGAATGGAAGTTTCCGTCAATACCCATGATATCAACATCGCCATTGGAGTCGCTCTGACCTGATCCGGGCTTACGACCATGATGAATATCCCCGAACGCCGTGAAATATGAGTCGATCTGGATACTGTTGTTCGACTGCAGATATACGTCACGATTGGAGTGAATACGGCCCAGCAGGATCATGTCGGGACCCGGCGCGATTTCGAGATCGTTTTCATAAAACACCGAAAACTGGAAGATCGGGACCAGAGCGACCTCGAAGGTCTCAGTCAGCGTCATCGATGTTCCATTGAGCACATCGATTGCCGTGGACTCCAGAACGAACTGTTTGGTGGCGCCGCTGAGTCCAGCCAGCGGGCCTTTGTTCAACACTTTGGTTGCCGTGTCACCTTCGGTCGCGAAATACTCGACCGTGACGTGACCGACCTGAACGGTGTCGGACGGCATAACCGTCGGCGGTTTCTGCTCGGCTTCATAATATGACTGGATGGCTGCAATAGCTCGATCCAGCCCCGCCTCAGCGGCATAGAATGTCTTCATTTCCTGAAGTTCGTTGCCGGCGATGGTGATTTCATCATTCGAGGACTGAATAATCCCCAGGCCGACAATCGTCAGCATCAAAGTCAACATCAACGCAATAAACAACGCCATACCGCGTTGACTGCGCAGGGTAGACAGTAGTTTCATTGCACACCTTCCTGTCTCAGAGTGCGATTCGCCGCACCGGACGCCATTGTCGGCACCGGAAAAAGCGATATCCGAATATTTTTCTGGCCGCGTCATCATCACCTAATTTCTCAAACTGACCGTTGATTCGTAAGTTTCATAGCGATACGGGTCGCCAAACTCTTCATTTTTTCGTTGCGTACGGGCGTCAATTTTGATGCCGATACGGCGCACGTCACGGGTCAGGGCTTCAGGTACTTCGTCCATGACAAAGCCGTTTTTCAGCATAAAGGTAAACTGCAAATCGGTAATGTCTTCACCATATACTTCCGGCGGATTATCGCCGACCTGAATCATCAGATTCGGATGAGTGGTATCGCTGTCATCAATGAAGAATTTTATCCGGTCGATTGTCATGATCTCAGATCCCGCCGGGTAGGCACGCGAGAGCGGATCGCTCATGTGCTGAATATGCGAGGCTCCTGTCTGTACTGAAGATATCTCGAAAAACTCGCCTGACTCGATATAGGGATCATAGATGTAAGCCGTTTCCATAGCCAGAAAACAGCTGACATCATTACCGGTACAATCCAACACATCGGTCGGGTTACTCATGGCGACCACCAGCGGAGCATCGCAGTTGTCATTCACCCGGTAGTAAATCACCAGTGAGTCGGGATTCTCGTCATAGGTAAATAACCCTATCATTCCGTTGGGCAGACCATAGCCAGTCATTCGAAGCTGACGCGTCAATTCGTCAATCGATGCCCGTGCGCTCTGCTGCATTTCGATCACAGAATCCTGGATCATCCAGGATTGATGCTGGTTGATATATACTCGAAACATGGCCGCGGTGATGATTCCGGTCATAAGGAGCGCAATTAGCGTTTCCACCAGCGTCATGCCGTACTGATTTCGTAATTTCGATTTCATGCCGGCCTCCTTACAGGGAATCAGACTTGATAAAGGTATTGATCGTATTCACATGCGACCGCTGATCCGGGCCTTCCCAGCTCGCGACCAGGTCGACCTGGCGAAGATGCGAATCGACCGACGTTACCGTCCATTCACGAATCAGGGTTCCAACCGTGTCGTTCACCGAAAGAACCGGAATCGTATCAGCGCCCGATACCGGATCAGGCTGGAAACGTAATTCCTCGAGCTTGTCCTGTAATAACTGGGTGGCCGAGGTTGTGCTCGATGCCCAGGAGTTACCCTCCAGCGCCACCACGGCCATATGCAGCAACAAGAGAAGCGAGAAGGTCATGATAACCATGGAGGTCATCACCTCCAGGAGAGTAAACCCGTCATCTTTCCGTATCAATTTCTTCATCATCAATACCTCACTGCAAAATTCCAATGGTCATCAGATCAAGAAGTATGCCAAACGCCATAGTGATCCTCTCGACTGTCACCATTCGGCCCGTTTCAGCCTGAAACACCCCGGCGTTATACCTGTAAGTCGCAGATATGCAGTTGTTTAACATCTTCAGCGGAACGCTCATGTAAAATAGCGATACCCCTATATGTGCAATTCCTGCATAGCCGGATCAATGGTTTGAGGGGCGAAAATGGTGCTGAGATTCCGATACCTGTGGTGTTTTTCCCATACTGAGATCCATACTGTCTGGCCAACACATGGTGTTATGAGCTATCAGAAACAGGAATTCCTCCTGATTATAATTGCGCTCTGTTTGTTGCATGGTTATCCTGATTCAATGAATCAGGGAATCAACAGCGTATATGCCGAGGCGGTATTCATGCCCCAGGGTGATCGCAGCGACTGGTACGCCGTCGCACTGTATAATAAAGTCGATTCCGATCTCGATGGTGATGATTACGAGTCGGTTACCGGCCATCTCGGCTATGTCTTGCGTACCAATATCCGGCTGTTTATCGAGGGGACCTATGATATCGAAGCCGAAGAATCGCGCGTGATGACCGGATTTGTCACGGCCTTTTAAAGCGAAACGCCGTGTGAGAACCAACGGCGGCCGCATGTGCGACCGCCGTTTTTTTTATCATTTCGCATGCGAATTTGATAGTGGCAACGCTGCCTCCGCCGATATATATAAAGAGAAGTTTATGATGGAAATTCAGGAATGAAACCGGTCTCAAAACTGACGTTTGCGATCATTTATGTCGTCCTCGTGGTCGTCATCGGGACAGTCGGCTATACCATGATCGAAAAATGGCCGCTGCTTGATGCGATGTACATGACGTTCATTACACTCTCGACATTCGGCTTCAAGGAAGTTCACAATCTCTCCGAAAGAGGAGCTGGCCAGAACGGCCGGATGATTACACGCAAACTCCCTATGCCACCTGCTAATTCTAAAAAAATAAATAACTTACACAATTTCCCGATTGTTGGCGGGAAATCGGCAGAGAAGAAAAAGCGCTTGCAAAACATATGGGTTATTCATATGTTTGTACGTTAACGTCTTATAGGAGTTGAACGGTTACATCATGTATGATCGTACTGGAAACCTACTGATTATCGCGATCATTATCGGCATGATTTTAGGCGTCGTTGCCGTGGCCCTTTTCGGGGAAGCGGTGGGGGCAGTTAAGTTTCTGGGTGATATATTCTTAAACGCCCTGAAAATGATTGTCATCCCGCTTTTGTTTGCCTCTATGGTGGTCGGAATCACCAATCTCGGTGATATCCGTAAGCTGGGGCGGACGGGTCTCAAAACCGTTCTGTATTTTCTCGCAACCAGTTCCATAGCAGTTATCATCGGCCTGACCCTGGTCAATATTTTTCAACCGGGTTCGGGTGTCACGCTGTCGAATCAGGCGGCCCCGGTCATCGGCGAGTATTCCTTTCTGGAATGGCTGACATCCCAAATACCGTCGAATATCATCCAGGCCGCCGCCGATACTCAGATTCTGCCGATTATCATCTTTGCGTTGATTTTCGGTGGAGTCCTGACGACAATCGGCAGCAAAGGCAAACCGGTGATAGCGTTTTTTGATGGCGTCAATGAAGTCATCATGAAGATCGTGCATATCATCATGTGGTTTGCCCCGATCGGTATTTTTGGTCTGGTTGCCGGGCAGCTGGCCGAACACGGTGGTCTTGCCGGCCTCGGTTCGATTGTCAGCGGCCTCTGGAAGTACTTCGTCGTAGTTGTACTGGGATTGGCAATTCACGCAGTTGTCGTCCTGCCACTCATTGCGCAGTTTGTCGCCGGCAAGAATCCGATACACTACTTTATCGGTATGGCTCAGGCGGTCGCGACTGCATTTGCAACAGCCTCGTCAGCGGCAACCCTGCCGGTTACGATGGATTGCGTTGAGAACAAAAATGATGTCGACAAACGGGCGTCATCGTTCGTTCTCCCCCTTGGTGCGACGATCAATATGGACGGTACCGCGCTGTATGAAGCGGTCGCGGCCATGTTTATCGCGCAGGCGTATGGAATCGAGTTATCGCTCTTTGCGCAAATCACTATCTTCGCCACTGCTATTCTGGCCTCAATCGGGGCCGCCGGCATTCCGCAAGCGGGACTGGTGACCATGGTCCTCGTCCTGCAGGCGGTAGGATTGCCTCTGGAGGGCATCGGCCTGATCCTGGCTATTGACTGGTTTCTGGATCGCTGCCGTACCGCCGTGAATGTCTGGGGTGATTCCATCGGTGCCGCGGTTATTGCGACCTCCGAGGAAATCGGTCTGGTTGACCGACGCCATAAGAAGCAGCGGCAGTCGCCCGAGCGAGGTGAATCATCACGATTTTCCCGTCGGGGCGACACCCGCGGACGTAAATTCCGTGATAAGGACCGCAAAGAGAAAACCAAATCGGACTGGAAAAAAGACTCACCGCGCCCGCAGCAACGTGAAGTCCCCAGCCGTGACAGTGGCGGTGGTCGTGATCCCCGCTCTAAAAAACGGTTTTCGCGCGGTACCGATCCCGGTGGCGGCTTCAAGATGACCGAGCAGAAGGAGGTCTATGCCCCTGACTCGCTCCATGCCGACACCAGTCGGAGTAAAGGTGCTCCCGATGCAGAACGGAAAGCCGAAAACATTGGGAAGCCGAAGCCGGATCAGGAAAGAAGTGGAAGCGATCGAAGCGATCGAAGCGATCGTGGAACACGCGGTCGCGGCACCTTTGGCCGCAAACCGTACCGTTCCCGTCCTGATCAGCATGGCCGACCTGAAAATGAATCGGCCACCGGCAGGGGAGAACGCAAAACCCATGAACGCCGCCCGACATCTGAATCCACCGAGAGTTCCGAAAACTCCGGAGAATTCTCAATACCTAAATTTCCCGAAAAAATCCTCGATGAACTGGCGTCGGCCCCGGTCGAACAGGAAGAATTCGTACCGGAAGCCGATCGGAAATCCGATCCGCTGACCGATGAAATCGAAAGCGAGCCCACTTTGTATCAAACCCCGGTCGAATATTCTGGCCGTGAAGATGATACCGAGGAGGCCGCGCCGAAGAAATCATCGGAACAGCCCGTTTCCGAAGACGCTGGGATAAGGCCCGAGGATGCATTCAGTACCCTGGACAAGATGGTGCTTGGTGGTGATATGTCTTCACCGGCTATCGATGATCAGCAGACCAGGCCAACCGCCCAAGGCGAGTTGCCGCCCCCTGTCGATCATTCCGCCGATAGGGAAGACGATACCGAAGCGCCATCGTCGGTTGAACAGACCGATGATACGGCTGTCGATGAGTCTCCGAAAGCTGTCGATAAGCCTCGAAAACAGTTCAGGGAAACATCCGATCAGGTAGATGAATCAACAGAAACTTCACAAGATGTCGCTGAAAGATCACCTGAAACAGAGCCGGAAGAAGAAGGTGTTTCACCGGAATGGCGCGCCACGGCGTCCGATTCCACTGCTTCCTACCGCGATGAGAGTGATGCTGAAGATGAAAGCGACGACAATGACGATGATTCTGATGATACGAAGATACGTTATGGTCGGACCAAAAAGAAGAAAATCAGTCGATAATGATCTCGCGAATAACCGCCGGTTCATAACCTGAACCGGCGGTTTTTTTACAGGTTACCGGGCGAACCGATTACAGAAACTTTTTGAATCCTTTCGGCGTTTTATTGGTACATATAGTGCTTGACAGGCAGCCGCCGGCACTGCAACTTACTTGACTGAGGTGAAACAACGATGAATACACTCAAGGTGACTTTTCTTCTGACGCTCCTGACGTTGCTCTTCGTGTATATCGGAGGCATGTTCGGCGGGCAGCAGGGGATGTTTCTGGCCTTCGCGCTTGCTCTGGTCATGAATGGAATCACCTACTGGTTTTCCGATAAAATCGTCCTGAAGATGTATCGGGCCCGCGAGGTCACTGAGCAATCCAATGGTGAATTGCTGCGGATGGTCCGCACTGTGGCGCAGCGGGCCGGTTTACCGATGCCGCGCGTCTATGTTATTCCGACGCGTGCGCCCAATGCTTTTGCCACCGGCCGTAATCCCAAACATGCCGCTGTGGCGGTAACCGAGGGTATCCAGCAGCTGTTGTCCCGCGAAGAACTCGAGGGCGTCATCGGCCATGAAATGGCCCATGTTAAAAACCGGGATATCCTGATTG
This sequence comes from uncultured Ignavibacteriales bacterium, assembly GCA_964526635.1. Taxonomy (GTDB): domain Bacteria; phylum Zixibacteria; class MSB-5A5; order GN15; family JAAZOE01; genus CAZGLR01. Next base: position 67,069 of record CAZGLR010000002.1, read on the forward strand.
GATCGATTGTGGCGACCTTTGCCGGTGCGATCGGAATTATTGCGTCACTTGCCCGCTGGTCGGCGCTATTCGGCGGTTTTGGCGGCGGTCGGGGCGATGCCCGCGGCGGCAACCCGATTGCCCTGCTGGCCATTGCTATCGTGGCGCCATTGGCCGCCATGTTGATCCAGACGGCCATCTCGCGGACCCGTGAATACAAAGCCGATGCAACCGGCGCCCGTATCACGCACAAACCGCTGGCACTGGCGGGAGCACTGCAAAAATTGCATCGGGCGCCGGTGCAACTGAATCTGGATGAACGGCCGGCGACAGCGCACATGTTTATCGCCAAGCCGCTCTCCGGACGGGGGCTGACCAATCTGTTTTCGACCCATCCGCCGATGGAAGAACGGATCAAACGGCTGCAGCAGATGGCCCGATCCGGTGTCCCGGTTTCATAAGCAAGGAGATAGAAGCGGCCGATGATGTTAATCATCGGTCCATCCATGGAATCGATATATCTTGAAAGCCTGGCGATTCTTGCTCTTGTTTTGGCCAACGGCTTTTTCGCAGCATCGGAATTCGCGCTGATTGCGTCGCGTAAAAGCCGCCTTAAAAACTGGGCCCGCCAGGGCAACAAAGCTGCCGAACGCACCTTTTCGCTGCTCAAACAATCAGACCGTTTCCTGGCCGCGGTGCAGGTCGGGATCACCTTCGTCGCCACTATGGCCGGCGTCTTCGGCGGGGCGACTATCGTCCAGTCAATTACCCCGCTGGTGCAGGATATACAGGTACCGTTTATTCAGGCGTCCGCAGAAACGATTTCGATCTTCGCTGTGGTCATCGGAATAACCTTTCTCTCGGTCGTGGTCGGCGAGCTGATTCCGAAATACATCGCCCTCTCCAATCCGGAAAAGATTGCGGTTGCCGTGACCGGCCCGATTCGCTTTTTTACTCTTCTAACCTTTTTTCTGGTGTCATTTCTGACCTTTTCCGCGCGCACTATCCTGAGGCTTTTCGGGCTCGGTAAGGTTCGCGAACGGCTCCATATCACTGAAGACGAAATCAACATCCTCGTCGCTGAGGGCACCGAAAAGGGCGTCTTCGACAAGACCGAGCAGCAACTGATTAAATCGGTATTCGATTTCTCCGATACGACTGTCCGCAAAGCCATGACCCCGCGCGTCGATATTATCGCGATAGGCGTCGATGATCCGCTCGAGAAGATCACCGAACTTATGTCCCGGACCGGATTCTCGCGGTATCCTGTTTACAAGGAAAACATCGATCAAATCCTGGGCATACTCTATACCAAAGATTTGATTCGGCTTCGCAACAACGACACCGTTCTCATCCTCAAAGACCTGTTGCGGAAGCCGCTGTTTGTCCCGGATTCCATGCCGCTTTCAGTAGTACTGACCAAATTCCAGAAACGCAAAGTCCACATTGCGGTGGTCCTCGATGAATTCGGCGGCACCGCCGGGGTAATTACGCTCGAGGATGTCCTCGAGGAAATCGTGGGTGAAATTCAGGACGAACACGACTACACCCAGTCGGAGTTTGTGGCCCATTCCGATAAAATCGCCTTCGCCTCCGGCGCGCTGCGTCCTGATGAACTCAACGACAAATTCGGCACCAGTTTGCCCGAGGAAGTTTCCGAGACCCTGGCCGGGTTGATTATCGAAACCTGCGGCCATATTCCTGAGGCCGCCGAAGAAGTTCAGGTGCTCGGGGTCAAATTCACTATTCTTGAAAAAGAGGGCAACCGGATCAAACGAGTGCAGGTGGAGAAACCGTAAGTACTTCAATATCAAACGGCTATTAAAAAGAGAAAACAACCGCAGCCATGTTCGAACACTTCATTGAATCGGTACTGACTATCGCCCAGCGCCTTGGGTATCCCGGCATTATCATTTTCATGGCGCTGGAAAGCTCTTTCTTTCCCTTCCCTTCGGAAATTATCATGATCCCCGCCGGGGTCCTTGCGGCGCAAGGCCACATGGATCCCTGGGTGGCGATTATGCTCGGTATTATCGGAAGCTGGGCGGGGGCACTGGTCAATTACTACCTGGCGGTCTGGATGGGCAAACCATTGCTTCACCGCTATGGAAAATATATGCTGCTGCCGGAACATCGCCTTGAGAAAATGGAATCGTTCTTCTTCCGTCATGGCGAAATCTCCACTTTCACCGGACGGCTCATTCCCGGAGTACGGCAATATATCTCCTTTCCGGCCGGGCTGGCCCGGATGAATCTCTTCCGCTTTCTTCTTTTCACCGGCCTCGGCGCCGGTATCTGGGTAGCTATTCTGGTCTGGATCGGGTATATCGCCGGAGCGCAACTCGACAATATATCCTATGAAGCCATCGATGATCTCTGGCATCATTACAAATGGCAGATTACGCTCGGCCTGCTGGTGTTCTGCGGGCTTTTGATTACTGTCTATGTCTTCTTCCATCGACGGCAGAGGGCGGCCACAACCCCGAAAGACTGATTTTACATATGGTTGCATCAACCTCACCACAAAGATCCCGTACCGGACGGCGCAAAGACCAGATCAAAGATCTCCTGCTCGAACGCGACCTGAAGGCATTGAAGCAATGGATTACCGACGGCCGCGCGGTGCTGCGCACGCTTTCCTCGATGCTCTTCGATGAGAACCCGCTGGTCGTATGGCGCACGATTGAAGCGATGGGTATCGCGTCGCGCATCAAAAGCAAAGACGACATGGAGAAAGTAGTCAAACTGGTGCGCCGCCTGCTCTGGCTGATGAACGACGAATCCGGTGGTTTATGCCGTCGCGGTCCCGAAGCGATCGCCGAGATTTTGATCGCGGTCCCGGAATTGCGCGCGGAGTTTATTCCGATGATTCCGCCATTTCTGGTGGAGGAACCATTTGAGATCGGCACACGCTTTGCGATGTATAGATTGGCGAGCCAGTGCCCGATAGAGTGCGCTGTTTTCGCAGAATATATCGAAGAACTGCAGGCTTCGGCGGTTAATCACGATCCGGTCTGGCGCGGGTATTCGATAATGGCGCTCAAGGCGATTAAGGACAACATCGATTCTTCAATAGAAATCCCATCGTACCGCGACGCGAGTATACCAATTTATGATTTCGAGAATGGCAATCTGGAGCATGTGAAGATCTCAGCGGTGGGGTAGGGGGCAATCGCGAATTTAGCGTTGGTTGCCCCACAGCTTGCTGTGGGGGAATCTGAATGTGTTTGTTTATATATTTTGTCGAAACCTCCCTCGCTGCGCTCGGGATCGCTCGCGCCATACGGCGCTCACGACAAGGGATTACGACCTACAAAATATCTATCTCATCTACAGCCGCGGGTCATGGGGGTCGTTCTGTTTCTTATCGGCCCGGTGGCCCGACAATGCGCAGCATAGTCGGGTTCCCGCGGTACCGCACCCGGCGACCGGGTGCGGGTCTGGATACGCTTTCCGGACTGCATACAACCAACAGCCTACCCGGATAATATGTACTGTAAATCATAGACCGAAAGTGTAACGAAAAACCCACTCGGACGCCGAGTGGGATACCGCGTATTATTTTAGATTGTACTTAAACCCGCCCTGCGGCCCGGTGGCCCGACAATGCGCAGCATTGTCGGGTTCCCGCCAGCACTACTATTAACCAACAAGCCGCCCTCGTTTTTTCGCCAACACCACGGCGGGGATAAGGAGAAAGACCACCTGATCATAATCTAATTTTTGCAGGTCTGTCGGGATGCCATAGATGTCCTGGCACTTATCGAATGGATTCTGAAGGACATTCAGGCGGGTAAAGAGCCAAAGGAAGTTCAAGTCAAAATAGAATTCAGGGCGGGCAACTCGGATGAATTAACTGACGATGTGATTTTGCCACCGACTTTCGCAGGTATCGGTGTTGACTAAAAAAAATCCTTTCCTGGTTTAGGGTTAGGTGATAATTTCAACCAGGCATACAAACAGCTTTAATGCGGATTGGCTTTTCCCTGGCGCCAAAGCCAGCCGGCCAAGCTGATCGTTCGTTAGCAGAAGATGACGGAAATGAAGATGCGCAATCTAAACACCTATGACTGGATCACACGCCTGCTGCTGTTTGTTGCTGTTCTTTACGCCGTTACGCAACTCGTTTCTGTGGTTGGGGGAGCAAAGCAACATGATTTCAGGACGTATTATTACGCCACGTGGGCATACCAGCAGGGTCTGAACCCCTATGATCTTGAGTCATTGCAAGATATCTCCGGCGCCGGCGATCACAAACTGCCCTTCGTCTATCCTCCTTACATTCTCGACCTTTTTAGGCCTTTTGCCAATCTGGGTTATTGGCCGGCATACTACCTGTTCCTGCTACTCAAGATTGTCGCCCTTTATGGTCTTGTCACAGTCTGGACAAAGGTTGTCCCGGCAGATAAAAATGATTGGTGGGCGCTATGGGTCACTGTATTTCTTGGCTACCGCTCCGCGGTTCTGCTCGATATTCGAAGTGGCAATGTATCAATTTTCGAACAACTATTGATCTGGAGCGGCGTTCTGCTCGTTCTGCGAAGTCAATGTGCTGTGGGAGGCATCAGCATTGCTCTCTCATCAATGTTCAAACTGCTCACTTCGGCATTGATTCCCCTGCTGGTTATCATCAGGCGAAGCTGGCGATCATTCCGGATTGCCCTGTTTGTACTCTTCGGCACAGTCTGCATGTATGCGGTTCTCTACTCGGCGCAGCCGCGGCTATGGTCACAGTTCATCAGCGAGGCCGGGGCATTGGACGAACGCGGGAATATATGCCCGAGCTCGCTTGCCCTGTTGCGCGACCTTGCCGATGCTACGGCTATGGGACCTGTACCGGTGTATGTACTCTATGGTTTACTGTGCAGCCTTGTCTTTGGTGTTCTGACATGGGCATTCATCGCAACCCGCAATTCTCGCGATGTTTACCCAATGATGTACCTGACCATCCTGGGCTACTGCATTCTGGCACCCCGGATGAAAGACTACTCCCTCATCATTGCACTATTACCTACACTGCATGTCCTGAGTTCTATGTGTCAGCGCCGTTGGCAGGTCATCGTGGGGTGTACTCTTCTCTGGATTCCTATCATCGATTACCAGTCGCTGCTGCTCTCTGCGCTCGCATTCACGATTACTTTCAAGTGGATATGGGATCATCGACATATTCCAAACCAGCAGGTTGATCTTACACTGAATCCCTTCCGCATCTTCAGTGATGCTCATTCGTGAGATTGGTCTCTCACGTTCTTCCGGCGAAATAAAATTAAAATAACCCTGGACGAAGCGGCAGACTGCCCAGGGCGTCGTGACAACGCTGCTCGTTGTAACTTGCCGGCCACCTGGCCATTATCTCCCACGCCGGATCTAAATCCTCAATCAAACAGCCGTTCAGCGCATCCTCGCGATAGGTTCGATTGCTTCGTTCAATCAGTCCGTTCTGGTTTGGTTTGCCTGGTTGGATGCTGTAACATAAAGTAGTAAGGACCAACTCCCGAGGGGAACCGGCCCGACTGTAAAAATACCCCCAAATCAAAAGCCCGGCGGGTGCCGGGCTTTTGTGTGTATGGGTACTAATACGAATACACAAGTGGGGTTTTTCTCTCTCTGGACTCTCTCGTGCGGCGTCTTCAACGCCGCATGGGCGGCAGAATCTGCGTCGCTTCGCGTCGCACCCTCGCTTCGCTCGGGCGGGGGTTCTGCCCTACAATTATTTTTTATCTCTCTCTACGATTTATTAATTATCTCATCGTCAGGATTCCCCACAGTTTGCTGTGGGGGAATCTGAATGCGTTTGCCTCTCTATTTTGTCGAAACCTCCCTCGCTGCGCTCGGGATCGCTCGTCCCATACGGCGCTCACGACAAGGGATTTCGACCTACAAAATATCTATCTCATCTACAGTCGCGGGCCGTGGGGGTCGCTTTGTTTTTTTTCAGTCTCTTTTTTCATCTCGGCCTGTTTGGCTGTCGCGACATCAGTTTTAATTTGCAACGTCGGCTCGCGAAACAAGGCAAACCGTATCCATTGGAAGCCGAACTTCAATAGTTCGACGTCGTCGTTTGTGATCCGTTCAACGGTTTCATCGTCGACATCGAACTTCTGCAAAAAGCTGCTTTCGAACACAAACTTCTTGAATTTATCGATGTCATAGCAGGCGGTAAAGAACATATCCATTGCCTGCGGCGTAAGCTGTTGATTCTTCTTGAAGTAGTCGTGCAGCGTAATGTCCTTGAACAATTCGCCGATTTCGGAATATTGCTCGATACCCTGATCACCAATCCATTCGCCGACAGTATACTGATGATCTTCGAGATGACCCTTGCAATCGGAATCTTTGAGCAGGAAGAAAAACTCTTTATCGAGATCGCCCTTTTCGCCATCTTTGGGCGAGGCCAGGCCGAGGGGATACATCCGGCAGGCCCACGGGCGGTCCTCATAAACTGTGCAGCCGATATCGCTCACAAAATGGCACGTTTTCCGTTCGTTGGACTGCATCTTCAAAACAACCACGGGGTAGGGCGAATTCTTATCAAACGGCACAATAGCGTATTTATCGATAAACTCGGATGAGGTGATACCCAGCCGGTTCTTCAGGCGGACGACGTCGTAGGGCGTCAGAAAAATCGTAATATCGCTGCAGCAGTCGTTGAAGCACGGCACGTCCGGATGGCACTTGAACTGAAATGGTGAGTGCTCATCCATCCGGGGGTATTCGTTGAGGATGGCTTTTTTGAGCCGGTCGATGTCCTGATTCATGAGTTAGCTTATCCCTTATTCTTCAATGATGTTGCTGCGATGCGCCTGGGATGACCATACCGGCAGCGGCCCGGCCTGACCGGTGGCGGGTTCATATCGCCAGCGATAGGAGGCATTCTGCTGGTACTGGGTGCGCATCCATTCCCACCCGTTGACATAATACGGGCAGGCATCGTTAAAGCAGACGTACTGCGGTTCCAAACCCCAGGAGGAATCTTCCGGAGGTTGCCATTTCAGCATCTTCTCGCCGCACTTGGGGCAGATAGTCGGTTCGGTATTCATATTGATTTTATACGCGTTTGTCTCGTTTCGGTTTGTTTCTGGTGACAACATAGGGCAATTAGTCTCCATTGCCTGACATGATAAGTCCCCCGGGTGTTGCCACCCGGGGGACTGCAAGATGTTTCAGGCACGATTAGCGCTTAGGCTTTAACCGGGCTATCCACAGTGATGTACTTAACCGGGCGCTTGATCATTTCCCATTCACCCGATTCCGGATGCCAGACGCAGTTCGCGAAGGCGACCCAGTCTTCTTTCATCGACGGGTAGTCATTCCGGAAGTAGTAACCCGGCCAACGGGTTTCTTCACGGAACAGAATGGTACGAACGTGCGCTTCGGCCTGCCACATACGGTGGACATTTTCCCAGCAGCGCAGCAGTTCATGCAGACCTTCGGCCGCGAGCTTCTCGGAGTCTTCCTTCAGGAAGGCGAGCAGTTCGAGACCCTTTTCGAGGTTCTTCTGACTGGTCATGAACTGAGCAGTAACGCCGCCCGCGTATTCGTCCATGATCTTCTGCAAACGGAACATGAACTGTTTCGGACGGATATAGTTCGGGTTAACATCCGCGTCGGACGTAATCTTGCTGAACTCTTCGAAGGTATCCAGCGGAGCCAGAATTTTCTTCCTGAGTTCTTCGACCTTGGCACCATCGACAGCCGGTTCGTCATTGTTTTCGACGACAAACTTGACCATGGCTTTACCGCAAATACGGCCTTCCGTCAGTGAGCCGGAGGAGAACTTGTGCGAGGAGGCGCCGGAGGCGTCACCGGCACAGAAGAGGCCCTTGACGGTTGACATATTGGCGTAACCCCAGAAGTATTCTTCCGGAGCCAGGTCTTTCGGACCGGAAACCCAGGCACCTGAGGCACCGGAGTGCGAGCCGATGAAGTACGGTTCGCAGGCGGCGATTTCAGACGGCTTCTCTTCCGGAGCGGTATTGGTGGCGGCCCAGAGGATCGCCTGGGAGATCGTCATGTCGAGGAAGTCTTCCCACGCTTCGGATTCGAGT
>CAZGLR010000003.1:0-72614 GCA_964526635.1 uncultured Ignavibacteriales bacterium
TCAACAATGCGCAAGCCTTCAGCCTCGGCATGCTCTTCTTCGACATGGACTTCTATAGCCGGGGACGTGTAGTCGGCATGATCATCGTGGAAGATCGACAAAGTGAGATCAGTCATACCTTCTGCAATACCAGACAGCATGAACTTAAATGACGCCGAATCGAGGTAGCTTATCTTCGCAGTCAGAGTATCGGCCATCGATCCCATTAGCCAGAACTCAGCGGGATTCTCAGGCTGGAACAGGGAATCGTTGATATCGATGAAGAACACTTCCAGCGTGTCAGTCTCTTCCATGTGATGAGCTTCAATCTCGCCGATCACGGTAGCGCCATTTACCCAAACCAGAGTATCTCCGGCAGTATCAACAATGCGCAAGCCTTCAGCCTCGGCATGCTCTTCTTCGACATGGACTTCTACCGATGGTGATGTGTAATCGAGAGCTCCGGCTATATAAAGAGAAAACGTTGCAGAGAAAACTCCGTGTCCACCGATCGATGAGATTGAAAACGTCCAGGTGCCGGTTTCATTTTCAGAGAGTTCGTTGGTATCGCTTAACACAGTATTAAGGCTGTCGCCGCTGCCTGCCAGTTGAAATGGCATGGCAGTATCATCCAGCCAGAACACTTCGAATTCAGTAGTAGTTTCGCCTTCTTCAATTTCGATTTCGCCAATTACCGAACCATCGAGAACATAAACGACGGTGTCGGTTCCGTTCGCTTGAAGGTAAAAACCTCGGGTTGCCGCAGAAGCATTTTCCCATCCAAGGAAAATGGCAAACAGGGCGACCATAAATACAACAACCACCTTAGACATACCTCGCGTAGTCATAAGTGAATTCTCCTTAAGGCAATTACTGCCACAGCAATCCATGCGTACAAACACAAAGATTGCAGTGACGAGTTAGTGTGGCTCTATAACCGATCCGACGGTTTAGAGAAACTTGGGTGTTTGGACTAAGTGATTACGAGAGGAGGGTGGGTGGAGCTCTAAGGAAATATTCCAGGCACAGTTCCGGCGAAAACGTGTTGATAGTTGTGATAACTATGGAAAATACGTATCCTGCCGGGATATCAAGATTAACGATGTCAACTGAATCCAATTGCAGGTTTCTAAGAAATGTACAAACAACACATTGGCGGTCATGATCGGTAGTTGGTGAACGTAAGATATTATAAGAGTGTACCAAATGACCATGATGTTCATCATGGCAAGAATTATTGCCATGAGAACCATGGTGCACCGGAAAAGAATGATGATGAAATCCAATGGAAAAAACGCTGCAACAAAGCGCAAATAGCGCAAAGGCAGTTGAGTATTTCTTCAACATCCTGAAATTTAACAGTTTCAGCATAGCTTTGTATTACTTTGTGTTACCATAGGCTTTAGTATGATACGGCGATAATTGAAATGTGTTAATGTTTTTTTTGATTAGAGATTATATATGTCTGAATAATACAGCCATGTGTCGGGATTTATAGCACAGTGCCTCCACGCGTGCCAGGTGTGGTGTTCGCCTTCCGAAATGTCGCCAAAGCGGTTTGCGATATTTACTGCCTTACGGCGCAGTTACCAGATAAAAAGTCTTGAGTTCTGGACAGCTTTTGGCGCGGTTTGTGAAGTATGGCATGAGAGATTGGAAAATTCATGAAAAAATCCTCGAAAAGAAAAGTGCGAAAATACAGAATCGAACGAGTACATTGAGAACACACACTGATTGCGATATTTTTATGAACGATATGGCATGCCCCTTATGCCGCAATGAGGCGGATTGGGTCTCGGGAACTGAATTCCTCCTGTGCCGTGAGTGTCAGGGGTTCTTTCGTCATGTCCGGTATTTGCCGAACCATGAGCAGGAAAAGGCCCGGTATGAAACCCACAATAACGATGTGGATGATCCCGGGTACCGGGCGTTCGTTTCGCCCATAGTTTCAGCCGTTTTGAGAGATTTTACCCCGAATCACTCAGGGCTGGATTTCGGAGCCGGTCCCGGGCCGGTCATCTCGAAGCTTTTGGGTGAAAAGGGGTTCAACATTGTGCAATATGACCCCTTCTTTCACAACCATACCGCATTGCTCGAAGACAGCTACGATTATATCGTTTGCTGTGAGGTGATTGAACACTTTCGCTCACCGGACAGAGAATTTCAACTTCTGAAGCGCCTCCTGAAGCCACAGGGCAGGCTGTACTGCATGACCCACCTGTACAGCACTGGAATGGAATTGGACGACTGGTACTACACAAAAGATCCCACACATGTGTTCATTTATCAGCCGACGACCCTGGAATGGATAAGGCGGAATCATGGGTTTTCTTCATGTATCATACAGGACAGACTGGTTACCCTGGCGAGTCCGCCCGAAATCCGGACCACACCGTCTCCCCCTCATCAGCCACCGACTGATCTTTGATAACCCATTGATATCGCAGAACATCGGTCAATTGCGGGAGAAAGGAAACGGTTATGAAGAAGGTTGTACACGGAGAGCTTTTTTAAATGTCAGTCGTTGCTGTTCATATGCTTACAGCAATACCTCGAGGCTTGGCGTATTCAGAAAACAGAACTATTCCCGGTGTTTGCAAATCGTTTTAGCGAGTAGTTTTGCTCGATTGATTTCTGGCATTATATCTCTATGTATCAAGAAGTAAGCGACCTTTCCGAGGTGACATGTTATTTTAACATACCCCGCTTAATAATAGTACTTCGCTTTAGACGTACACACCGGGTAAACCGGTAGGTGATAACTAAAATAAACAGGAGGATTGGTTATCCAATCCTCCCGTTGATGCAACAAAAGAACCGTTATAGACTGCAGCAGGGATCAATCGGTGCCGGGCCGCCATTGAAGATAAAGTTAATCAGGTACACTGCATCTCCGACATTGACAGGGCCGTCACCATTGGCATCAGCGCTGCACAGCGGATCCGGAGCGGGTCCGCCTTTGAATACGTAATTAATGACAAAGATAGCGTCGCCGATATTGACCGTGCCATCGCCATTGGCATCGCCACACACCACCGGCGAATCGCAGGCATCACCGATACCGTCGCTATCACTGTCCGTCTGATCCGGATTGGCCACCGTCGGGCAATTATCGCAGACATCACCCAGGCCATCGTTATCCTGATCGATCTGGTCAGAATTGGTCAGACCGGGGCAATTGTCGAACGCATCGCAGATACCGTCGCTATCGGCATCGCTGCATCCGGCGCAATCGACCGGAAGCGCCCCCATAATCACATCGCAGGTATTCAACGGGTGACCGGAGTTACACGGCGACATGGCATCGATTGTATAAACGCCTGCCCCGGTATCGCAGAAGATCGGGTCATAAGCAATATTGCCGTTAGTACCAGCCACTGACGCAATACAGTCGATCCAGTCGCCATCGTTGTTGCCATAGATATCGGTACAGGAAACAGCGGGTTCCGATTCGGCATCGAAACAGTACACCGCTTCACCTTCGATACTGAAGGCAATTATGCTGTTGGTGATCGAGGGTGAGGCATTGTTGCAGTACAATCCGCCGCCGGCAGCCGCCTGATTTTTGACGATAGTACAGCCGGTCAGAACCGGAGCGCCGTTTACCGCAGCAAGCGCACCGCCTCGGGCTGCTGAATTATCACTCAGGAGACAGCCGATAATGGTTGGAGACGAGCCAACGCAATAAATCCCGCCACCACTGCGATTGAGGGAGGCATCGACTGTACCAATACCGTTGCGAATCGTCAGATAAGCAAGGACGGCATCGGCGGACTCACCAGCAGTCATACTGACGGCACTGCCGGCATCGACAGCACCGAGAATTCCGGCGTCGGCATTGATCACCGTTGCTGTAATATGATCAGTATTGCCGTCGAGTGCGGTGAAGCTCGTGATAATCAGGTCCTTACCAGCGAAATCGATTCGTTCGATATATTCACCATCGGTAATTATTACCGAATCATTGGCACTGCCACTGCCGAGATCGATACCCTCCTGAATTGTGGAATTATTCGACGTATTCACAAACCAGGTCCAGGTGGTGGTATGAGTATCGTTGTAGTAATTGCCGCCCCACCATGGTGAGTAATCGACATTGTCGGAAACCGGCGTACCGGTGCCCTTGTCGACATATTGCGCCAGTGAGCGCGTGATGGTAGTCGCCTGGGGAGAATCACCAGGTGCAACGGGGACAGATGGCGTTCTGCTGATGGTGCGCGCATTGGATTTATCCGGAACAATTTGCGGACCGGAACGATCACCCCACCAGTTGCCGGCGGCATTGATCATGTTGGTAAAGTTGTTATAAACCGCATAGGTGGTGTTACCGGACAGATCATTGCCGTTGACCGCGCATGTAACTGTATTGCCGTCAGCAAGAGTAATATTCTCCTGAACCGCATGATCACAGCCGGTTATGGCGTTGTGATGGATATCGGCAGTGAGTGTTCCATTGATCCAACCGCCGTAATACGATCCGCCCCAGGGATCGACATCGCTGCCCCAGAGATCGACTCCGACATGTTCGGCATTGGTGATAGTACAACCGCTGACTTCCAGATTGAGACCAGCACCATCATCGCCCAGATGAGTCGACGCCGCCCATTGGTTATCGGTCAGAGCGACACCGGTGATAGTTACGGTCGGGATTGTCGATGGCGTATAAACCCAATTCCACTGCGAATGGCCGATACCCACTTCACTTCCCGAAACAGTTCCGCCGGTGACTGTGACATCATTACATTCAAACAGCAAAATACCGGTACCGGCCCAGTCGGTGCCGGGGTAGGCAACACTGGTGACAACGTTGTCGGTCAGAGTTGCCGTACAGCCATAGGAAATCTGGATACCGTTTGGTGCCAGGTTGGGATTGATAGAACCATTGACGGTATTACCGGTTAAATTACCGGTGGTCGAGGGTCCCATCAGGACAATCCCGCCCTTCTGGAAATTGGGAACTTCGCAGTTGGACATAGCCAGATCGGTAGATCCGAACTCACCATGGGTGGCCAGAACACTGACAATACTGCTCGTGCTCGGGCTGGCCGTATTGGTAATGTTCGTAATCTGACAATTGGATACATCAGCTGCGGCGTTGTAAAAATGCATGCCGTAGAAGTTCTGCGGTCCAAGATCAAGACCATCGATCGTGAGTCCGGAAAGTGTAACATCGGCGTCGGTGACACCAAAGCAGGCATCGATTGTCTTGGCCGACCCATTCCATTGCGTGATGGAATAAGTGGCTCGGGAGGCGGTTGGAACCGCCTGCAGAACCGCCAGGCCGATACCGGCGCCATCGATTGTCACAGTCTTGGTATCAACTCGTACCTGTTCGGTATAAGTACCGGTCAGCACATGCACCAGGCCGCTGTCACCGACAAAGTTGACACCATCGCTGATGTTGTCAAAGGCGTCATACCCCCAGACATGGCCATCGTTGAATCCACCGGAGGTGTAGTCATCATCGACCCATACTTCTATCGGGTTGGCCGTGAAGGTACATGATGTGAAGTTCTCATTGTTCCACGGTTCAAAGAGCACGTCTCCCACGACTGGATCACCCAGCCCGAGAAGGTTACCGGGATCATTATATGGTCCACTGATGTCGCCCCACCAGTTACAGGAGGCATCGAGCAAAGAACTCAAGAAGTTCTGCACGCCGGTGACATTTCCGGTGATGGTGTTTTCGGTAATGGCGATAGTACCGGGCCATCCGGCATACAGCGCGACACCCTGGTTGGTATTGTTGGCAAAGGTGTTGTCACCCAGATAGATATTTTGGGGACCATACTGGCCGTCGGCCACATACCACCCGTCGGCAATTGAGCTGATAAAGACGCCGGTACCGCAATTGTGGATGTTATTTCCGGTGATATTCAGATTGCGGGCGCAATCGATCCATATGCCGCTGTAAGCGGTACCATAGCATTCGTTGTCGGTAATGGCGATCGGAACCATACCACTTAGCGATTGAATAACAATAGCCGCCTGAGCAGTATTATAGACCGTATTACCCGAGACATTCAAGCCGGAATAATTCAGATGGTCAGTGATTGTACCGGTACCGAATGCTTCGGCCTCATACCCGACGTAAATACCAAAGCCATGAGATGATCCCGGCTGGATATCGTGAACAGTGTTGTTGGTAATTGCCACATTTTGGTATTCGCCAAGCGGGTAACCGACAATAATGCCATTACCGCCGAAATTGCGAACCTCGAAGTTGTTGAAAGTCACATGAGACGAGGCAATCTCAACTGCCGCAATGAGGCCAAGGCCGGTGCCATCGAGGATAGCGCCATCCTGTCCCTGCAGTTCTATCGCATGATCGATGTCAAGGGACTCATTGTACAAGCCGGGTGAAACCGTGATGAGAGCGGCATCGATCTCGTCAATTGCCTCTTGGACATGCGTATTCGAGCCATATTGCGGGCTATTGTCATCGACAATCAGGGAGCTGAAGTCGGGCTGATAACCAACGTCACCGCTGAGATCATTATCACCGGCCAACCATGGCGTATAGTCGATATTGGGGTCAAGCAGGGCAGGAACGGCCGCGGTATCTGTCGTACCATACCAGTTGCCGGAGGCATTTTGCATGGCGACAGTGTTGGAACCGACAGCATAAGTATTTCCCGCGAGATTATTACCATACGCGGTAAGTTCTACCGGACCGCCGTAATCATACGCATACATCCCATAATCCCAGCCAGTGATAAGGCAGTATTCGACAGTCAGAGTAACCGCATCGGACGAGGTACTGAAGGCGCCTATTCCCCAGCTGTCTGCAGCGCCGATGCCGGTAAACTCGGAATTGGTAATCGTCACTGTCATAGGTGTTTTTAGCGATAACACGCCCAGCTCAAACATCGAAGAGGGACTCAATCGCGGCGCGGTTGTTTTGGCCGGAGTTGAGTTATAGGCATAAAAGGCATCACCGAGCGGGTTTGTTATGATACCATCGCTAAAGGTTCCAGAGCCATCGATCCAGTAAACGCTGGTCTGGCAGCCATCGATCGCAACGCCCTGAGCATCAATATCGCCACCGACTAAAAAGCCGGTAGCGGTCCAGCTGCCGCCGGTATAGGCAACGTCGCTGATAGCGCAATCGGTGACTGTTCCGCTTACACCGGATCCGATCTGAATACCGTTCTGGGCAGTCACATCGGTGGCACCATGGCCGACCGTGGTTACGCCGGTGAGATCGACTGTCAGGCCACTTCCGAGAAGTGCTACAGCATTCTTCTGGAAGGTATCGATATAGACATCGGTCATGGAAATCGCATAGGGTCCGCCGGTGTTGTTACTGGAATAAACCGCAACACCATGCTGGTTTCCACTGAAAGTGGCATCCATGACGTTGATGACTTTGACATGGGAGACCTCGCCACCACCGTTGAAGAAACCAAGTCCGACAAAACGGTAATTGGAAGTACCCTTATTGTCACCATCGATTGTCAACCCGGAGATAGTCGCGTCGACATTATCGACAAAAAATACCGGGAAGTTATTGGAGCCATCGTTGAATGACCCGGCAAGAGTTTCCGGCGATTTAACAACGACAGTCGCAAAACCTGCGCCGTCGAAAATCAGATCGGCCTTGTTGGCGTGGATCTGTTCGGTGTAGGTGCCGGCCAGGATATGGATTGTTCCACCGGCCAGGACAGCATCGATACCGTCCTGAATAATATCAAAGGCGTTGTAGCCAATGAATTGCCCGGGGGCGACCTGTGTTCCCTGGGGTAATCCGGTCCAGTCATCATCGATCCAGACTTCGGTGACATCACCACAGCTGAAATTACAATAAGTAAAATCGCCTGTACACCAGGGATCATAATCGACCTCGCCATAAACCTGGGCAGCGATTTCATCGCACGCCAGTGATCCCCAGTAGTTGGTGGTGGCATCGACCGGTATTCCCGGCAGTAGCTGGTTGATGACATCACCATATGCGGAGCCATCGGTCCCGACATAATTCTGGATATTGTTATGAAGTTCGGCATTGTGAATGGAGACACTGGTCGGACTGGCGTTTTCCTTACCCGGTTCACCGAAGCGCATTCCCCGTTCATTGCCGGTATACTGCCCGCCAATAATATTTACATTGTCGACCCAGGCTGGGAACGCGGTATAACTTCCTGACGGGTTATTGCCGGTTCCCCGTCCTTTGACCGTGAGCCCGACACCCTCCCTGGCGCCGCCAAGAGCATTGTCGGTCACTGTGCAATCGGTGAACGCCAGATTCTGATAGGTACCTGCCTTGAGATTGATATCGACACCGGCCATCCATGGCACAAAATACGAGGGCATACCAACGTCGGTGAAACCGTTTTCGCTTACGGTACACGAGACGAACTCGGCATCGCTGAGTTTCTCGGCATAGATACCCTTGTGATTGTTGTGATTGAAGGTTGTCGAGGTTACTGTGACCTGCTCAACAGTGCTGGCGTCGGCACTGACTTCTTTTTGCAGATACCAACCGTAGGTCAGGCTGTCGAAGGAGCAGTTGTTTACAGTCAGGTAACGCAGACTTGATGTCAGATCGACATAAAGACCGCGTTCCTGCTCGGTGTTGGGATTGACATTATTTCCAACGACAATCACGTTATCGAGGGTGATATACGAGATATCCAAACCGGTTCCCTCGGTGAAACGTCCCACACTGATCCCGGCCATGCCATCGGGAGCCACCCGAAGATCCTTAATCATGATAGGTGAAGCCGGCGAGTTACCGGATGCCGTTAGCTGAATTACACCGATTTTGGTATCTCCGGCGCCGGTCGGGTTTTGTGTGATTATCGTATTCGTTGTGGTGTCAGTTCCGCTGCCGGCGCCGATAAGCTCAACATATTTGTCGACAGTAATATTCTCGACATATACTCCGGCGGCGATATTGACGGTGCTTCCACTGACAGCATCGATTCCCTCCTGAATGTGCAGGGTGGAACCGAATTGCGGACTATCGTTATCGATCCAAAGAGCCGCAAAATCGCCCTGGAATCCGGGATCGCCACTGGTATCAGTACCGGAATCGAGCCATGGCGAGTAATCGACAGAACCATCGATCAGCCCGGCAATGGTGGCAGGATCATTGCTGCCATACCAGTTGCCGGAGGCATTTTGTATATCGATGGTATTGGAGCCGACTGCATATGTATTTCCGGCCAGATTATTGCCGAAAGCAGTTAGTTCAACCGGGCTGCCATAGTCGTAGGCGTAAATTCCATAATCCCAGTTTGAAACAATACAGTTTTCGACATTGAGTGTGACAGCATCAGGTGACGTTGAAAACGCCCCAATCCCCCAGCTGGCAGTTCCGCCGGTACCGGTTAGAGTGCTATTGCTTACGGTGACTGCCATTGGTGTTTTATCTGCATTGACAATTAATCCAGCCGGATCAATCGGGTGTGGCAAACGATGCGAAATGGCTGATTTGCTGGTAGTGGAATTATAGGCATAAAAGCCATCGCCGGTCGGATTGGTGATCGTCCCCTCATCAAACACACCACTGCCGTCAATCCAGTACACGCTGGTCTGGCAGTTGTCGAGCGACATTCCGGTCAGGGTCATACTACCGGAGCAGATAATTCCCGAGGCTGTCCAGGAATCACCGGTATAATCGATCTGACTGACGGCGCAGTTGTCCGCCGTGCCCGTAACACCGGCGCCGAACTGGATACCATTCTGTGCAGTCGTCGTCGTCGATCCTTCACCGATGGTAGTAACATTATCGACATCAACCATCAATCCCGAACCATTGAGAACAACTGCCGTCTTCTGGAAATCATCAACGATCGCGTCGTTCAAAATAAGGCTGTAGGGACCGCCGTCGTCATTGCTAACGTAAATGCCGACCCCATGCTGGGCGCCGCTGAACGGCGTGTCCATGATGCCGGTAACATCGACCGATGAGATACTGCCGCCGGCGTTGAAGTAAGCCAGGCCGACAAAACGGTAATTGCTGTTACCGCGGCCGGCCCCATCGATAGTCAGATCGCTGATCGCGACAGCAGCACCATCATGTACATAAACCACCGGGTAGTTATTGTTACTGCCGGTAACGAAATAATCGGTCAACGAGGTGGGTGAAAGGATTGTCGTCTGGTCTTTGCCGGCACCGGTGATGGTGAGATTGCCGGCAACAGTGACCTGCTCTTCATAGGTTCCTGCCGCGATAGTGATATGATCGCCGGCGGTAGAATTGTTAACCGCGTTCTGAATGTGAAGATAATGTTCGGTGGTCAGATCCCAGTCTATTGGCAGATAGGCGATTTCGCAATCGCCGAAAGTCGGGCCATTATCAGTTTCGGTCGAGAAAAACAAGTGAGCGCCGCCATCGGCGTAGATCCCGCACGGCCAGAATTCCCACCACTCGGCACCGCCATAGCCGCCATAGCTGATACTTCTGGCCGGCGACCAGGTCGACGAAGAACCATCGAATACGGCCTGAACCAGATATTGACGGTCGGTGGCCACATATGGCGCAGTCACCAGGTACAGATTGGTGCCATCATTAAACAGGCAGGGATCATAAAGACCACTGCCGCTTATGGCTGTGGAATGCGGATTAAAAAGCGGCAATGGGCTGGTAACGGCCGAATGAATCTCGACATCCCCGGTGCCGTCTTCGATGGAGGCAACAAATAACACCCCAAGTTTGCTCAGCAGTACCGTGACTTTGGGCATGTTACCGTCGCTGATATCAACCTTGGAACTGAGAGTTGTGCCATCCCAGGTATAGCAGTCGGAAGAGCCATCGGACGACTCCCAGACGATATAGATGCGGTTGCCATCGCCGGCCACATTAACATGTCCCCCGGCCGCGGTCGCGGAATTTATGAGTTCAACCGGCCCGCTCCATGTCGAGCCATCATACACGTAGTAGTAGAGACCGCGGTTGGCGCCATCCTGTCCGCTGGAGGCGAAGCAATAGAGATTGCCGCCAAAGGATGCAGCCGAAACAACGCGCTGGCTGAAACCAGCCGGCCGGCTGGTTTCCGACAGGGTCAGTTTAGTTTCTGTCGCCGATGCGAGGTCCCCGATATTCGCGGCGGTTTTGTAATAAATCGTGTAGGTATCGGCATCGGGGTTGTAGCTGCCATCGCGGATACCCCCGGTTGAGACGTCGTCCCCTTTGACGTAAAACAGCCAATAGGAGCTGCCGTTGTAAATCACCGAAGGGTTACGATCGAACGCGGAGTTGTCGGTAATATACGATGGCTGGCTGACATCAATTGAAGCTGCTCCTGCGCTCGCTGCAAGCAGCAATACACAAAACAGCGTATGCCAAAAAAAGGTGAGCTTCATGGATCCCCCTAACTCAAGGATTGTGGTTTTTACCATACCTGCCCGCAGTAATATGATGGAATGCTGCATTGGGACAGATTACTTCTAATGCCTGGGGTGATTATTGAAGATAGGAGTATCCTGCTGTTTTGATTAGTGGTGAAGAACGATGCACAAACGTGTTGATTAGCCACGGCTTCCCACCCGACAATACGCCTCAGGCAAATGTCACACGTGCTCTTTTGATGTGTTCTTTGATTCTGCGCAGTAGTGGCAGAAGTGAACACTGCCGTGAAAGACCGCCCCTGGTCTTTCATAACCTCAACTCAATATGGTGACTCCGCAAATGCGAGTCAAGACTTAACTGTGATATTGTCGGAAAAGTGCAAATAAATGTGATGCGACGACACAGAAAGATATATATACTCGTTCGCCTGTGACTCGTCTCCAACAATCAGGCATTTTGATCCGACTTATGCCCGGTCTTTTTCATTTTAGTCCCATAGTCAATGTATGTAAGTAAACTCTGAGAGCGGTAGAATAATTTTTGAAATTAATCGGAACTCAATTCATGCGCCTGTCCGCTGTTGATCGTGCGATGGAATTGATTGAAGCACAGAAACATCCCCAATAAGACTGCTGACTCTTTGAAAAGTGACGGTGGTTGATTCCCGTAACTTGTTGATTGATACTTCTCGATAACTAAATAACTGCTACGGCTCTTAAATCTATCATATTGAGACGCAAAACTATCTCAAAATCACTGAGTTCTGTCCAGCCGGGAGGGCTTTTTTTGTGCCTGATTTTAGCGAAACACTCGCAGCAGAACAATTATACAATCACGCGTCCGCTATTCGGTCAGAAGGATATACAGAGTGGCGGCACAGCGCTCGGTATTTGACGCGGGGATCAAAAATCCTGCAATCAGCCCACCCACGGGGATGGCCGCTGCCTACCGGCGGCGTTTACTCATGGTTGATTTCCGCCGAGAGGGACCTTCAGGTCGTTTCTTCTGTTTTGGTAGTGGTGCCTTCCGGGACTCCCTCTCCGGCCGGAGAGGAGATATCCGTCGGGGCGGCAATGACGGAACCTTTTTGATTGATAGTCCGGTTTTTATCAACCGTTCGATATCCTTGATATCTTTTCGCTGATCGAGCGTGGCAAAAGAGATTGCCCTTCCGGCCATCCCGGCACGGGCCGTTCTACCGATGCGATGCACGTAATCCTGATGGTTGTCGGGCAGATCATAGTTGATGACCAGTTCGATCCCGACCACATCAATGCCTCGAGCGGCAATGTCCGTGGCGACCAGGATCCGGTACTTACCGGCCTTGAAACCCTCCAGGGCGTCACGGCGCTGTCCCTGAGTACGGTCGGAGTGTATTTCTGCGGCCGAATGTCCCTCGCGACGCAAAATGCGAGTTATCTTGCGGGCGCCATGCTTGGTGCGAGAAAACACCAGTACCGGTCCCTGATATTGCTCCAGTACAGCATGGAGGAGTTGGCCCTTCGCCTGTTTCTCGATAAAGAAAACTTCCTGTACGATATTCTCGGCTGCCGTTCCTGAGGGAGCTATTTCGATGTTAATCGGCAATTTCATATGCTGTCGGGCCAGACCCAAAATCTCGGGTGGCATTGTGGCCGAGAACAGCATTGTCTGCCGTTCAGCGGCAATCATCTTAATCACCTTGTTTATCTGGGGTGCGAAACCCATATCGAGCATCCGATCGGCCTCGTCCAGCACAAGCACTTGAACGTCAGAGAGATTAACTATCTTTCGTTCAATAAAATCAACCAGGCGTCCGGGGGTAGCAATGATTATGCGCGGGTTTTGCTGGAGTGACCGCCTCTGTTGTCCCTCGGGCACGCCTCCGATCACAACCGCCAATCGCAGGCCGAGGGTTTTCCCCAGGGCCTGCAGTGACTCGCCGACTTGTTGCGCAAGTTCGCGAGTGGGGAGAAGTACGAGGGCACGTCCCTTGAGTTGTGCCAGCCGCTGGAGCAGGGGGATACCGAACGCAAGGGTCTTGCCGGTACCTGTCTGCGCAATCGCGATCATGTCTTTTCCCGTGAGTCCGACGGGTATCGAGCGACGCTGAATGGGGGTCGGTTCGGTGAACTCGAGACGGGCAATGGCCGTGAGCAGTCCGGGAGCGATACCCAGGCCGCCGAATCCTGTGGCGTGTAATTTCTTTGACATGTGGGAGTGTACGAAAAATTGACTGTAAAACATAGCTTTCTGTTGGAGAATTTAGATAAACGGACACGGATTATTATCATCGTCACCGGCGCGCAGAAGACGTATCACCTGAGTCGAAGTCATATCAGCCCGTTCGGACGCGCAAAGGTCAGTAAATTTGTCTAATCACGTGAGCTTTTTTTGTACTCTCTGCGGGACATCTTGATAGATCGGCGACCGAAGGAGCTTTTTGATATATCGATTAGAATCGATTATTGTGGTCTCTAAAATCTTTGCATTATTCAGGACTAAGAACTTGAGTTAGTTTCGAACTCTCGATCGGCTTTTATTGGCGTGCCGTCTTCCCGCCATGAAATAAAAGACCCTGTGTTGGCCGTTTTTTTTTGGGGATGATGGCCATAAATATTACGCTGTCAAGAAAGACAATACTGATTATATTTAGGCATTAAGCGGGAAGGCGACAATGCATTGCACTGTCGGGCCAGTTCAACTTTGTTCCCCAAGCCCAGCTCATTAAACCCTTCAGATCAAAGTTTAATTTCATCTATTCTTCACCCTTTGAGATTGCATTTAATATTTTAAGCTTTATCTCTTCATTATCTATTTCATCATTGATCACAGCACAGATAATCTCATGAAGAAGCTCTTTATTAATTTTGCCACCCGCAACATGGTAGCTTATATTCTCCATATCGCGAATAAACCTGCTTGCTACAAAAACGTACCCATTGTTTATGAGGAATTTCGCCCCCAACGCAATCGCTATTCTCTTATTTCCGTCCTGAAAACAATGGAAGTTGCATGCACAGAAAAACAAATGAGTTAACTTTTTCTCAAATGTCGGGTAATAGTCATCATTTTGCATATGGGACAATGCACTCTCAAGAGGTCCCGTATCGATCAGTCCGAAAAGCCCCCGCCACTTATCTCAACGGTTTTCTTATGAACTTCAATCGCTTGTTCTATCGTAAGATATATGAGAGCCACTACTCGCGCTCCTTGAGACGTTTAAGGACCTCCTTGGATTCTTCCAGACGTTCAATAAGCTCTTTGCTCTTTTCGCCCAGGAAGCGTTCGAACTCTCTGGAGTCCAATGGAGCGAGATAGTCCTTCAATTGCTTGTGCAAAGCATCGCGGAATGCAAGATCACGGCTGGCCATTTTACTTCGAGCTTTCTCTACCAATGGTTTCCAATGAGCCTGACTTTCAAACTCAGCGAATAGCTCATCAACCTCCCAAGAACTAAGTTTGCGCCCCACGCTCTTGTAGGCGTCTTCGAGAACTTTCGCAAATCCGTATTCATATGCAGAAACCAGATCGAGAATTTCCGAATAGAATGTATCTCTGACTTTGTCGCTTTCCTGTAGCCGTAGTATTTTCCGTTACTCCTGTGCGTTCTCCTTGAAAATGCTCACGTAAATCTTGTTCGTATAGGCGGGATATTTGAAATTGCCCATGTCAACGTAGTCTCGCAGGGCATCAGTGAATTCCTTGCGATAATTCTCTTCCTTGAAATAGGAGATTATGAAATCTTCATCCCTCTGATTAATATACTTTGTGCCGCCGCCGGTTCTCTGATTGATTGTGTCGATTACAATGTCCAGAATGGCCTGGCGCAGAATGCGGGCGCGCTCACTCTCGGTAATGAGCATGGCAAGATTAAGAAATGCCCGAAAATCGAATATCCCCAGCATAGTGGTCTTGTGCAAAGTTTTGCCTACGAAATCTGTTTCGTTACCAAACTGCTTTTTGACAGCTATTTTATAGTCCTGCAAGGACTTGCCTCGCAGAATCTCGTAACCGTTTTGCTTGAGCTCAGATTCGAATTTCGAGAGGTAATTGTCGATTGTCCGTGGCTCAACTTCAAAGAACTCAGCGACTTGCTCTTTCAAAAGCGTTAGCTTGCCTTGGAATGCAATTCCTTGCAACTTCGTAGCTTTTTTGATCTCTTCAACGGCGTAGGGATTGTTGAGAATATTCTGGCGGTCAACATCTGATTTGGTCAGGTCTTTACTCATCATTACCCCCCACGCCGTGCGGAATACTATTTGACGGGTGGCCCGACAATGCTATGCATTGCCGGTTCCCGTTTGCGGCTTTATCATAATCACTACAGTCAATTATTGCAACAAATGGGTTTTGTGGGAAATCAAAAGCAAACAATCCCGGCCGAAACCGACAGGTGGCCCGCTGTAAACTTCTGCGGCGGGTTCCAGCCATAAGGGCGATGAATTCAACTCATTAGTTTACATCCATCTCATCGGCAGGAAACCGCCCATTGCTACGCAACGGGCGGGCCACCCGGCCTGTCTTTCCCATCACCCATCCTGAATCAATGGTACATTTGTCATCGCCCATCCCGCATCGTTTCCAGCAAATCTGCTTGACCGCCCGACATTTGACCGTATACTGTACATATTCGGGTAATGACCGGATGATTGACTTTTTTGTATGACGGTCCCACGAGGATCGACGGTTGTTGCTGCGGATATAGTCAGAGACGTACCCAAATGGCCCCGAACAAGCGGTCGGGCTCTATCTAAAGTGAAGCCCGGTGCCGATGTATGGTACATACGGTGAAGTATCTTCAGTGTCTGAGACAGCTTTGCCGAAACGCGGATTAGACTCTGACTGATGACCCAGCGCTCGAAACACAATATCGATTCTTTGATTGCCCGCTGCATCGAGGGCGACGACAGCGCCTGGCATGATCTCATAGACCTGATCGCGCCGATGGTGTTTGCTGTCTGCAAAAAAAGCCAGTTATCCCGTGATGAGAGCTTTGATATTTTCGGACAGGTCAGCCTGCAGTTGATCAATACCATTCCGACACTGAAATCGCCGGAAAAAATTATGAGTTTTGTAGCGACCATCACCCGCCGCCGGATATATAAGTTTTATCACCAGGTGATTCTGGAGGGGGTACGCGATGAGGATGCGCTTTATACCCTGCCGACCGATTCCCACGAGAATCCGGAAACTATCTACGAACTGAGTGAAAAGCGGGAAATGCTGCTGCGAGCGCTTAATAAACTAACGCCTCGGGAACGACGAATAATCACGCACCTGTTTTTCGATGAAAAAGAGCTGAGTTATGAGGAGATTGCGCAAAAAATGAACATCCCGGTATCATCGATCGGGCCGACCCGGGCCAAGGCGCTGATAAAACTGCGCCGTATCATGGCCTACAAGAGATTTAAATTATAGGTATTTTCGCGAACCAAAATCGAGACCTATAATTAGGATAAGAGTATGAGCAACAAGATCGACATATACAGGCTGATAATCGATTTAATCGAGGGGCGGTTGTCCGGCACAGAAGCCCGGCGGCTGAAAAAACTCATCGATGAAGATCCTGCGCTCCAGCAGATTATGGACATGGCCACGCGTCTGCGCGCCGAGGGACAGCATATCGGATGGTCAGATATTCGCGGGGCCGTACATGATTTATTGGATCGCCAGTTACGACAGCATAAATCGCGGCAGGGCAATCTCCGCAAGGCATTCCTGACCTTTGATTCAAGTTTGTTACCCCTGCCCGAGGGTATACGGCCGGCGACTGTCAGTGAACGGCGCCTGAAATTTCAAATCGAAGATGATGTCCTGGAAATCGGTCTTTATCCGTTGTCACTCAATTCATATGAGGTCATCGGCCAGCTTCCCGATACCTTTGCCGATACCGGGCTCTCGGTCGCCATTCGCTGTGGCAACCGGATGATTGCCGGTGACATCGGCGAATTCGGGGTATTCCATTTTGATCGTGTCCCGACGGGACCATGTAGTATTGTTATCTCGTCCGGCAAAAAGGCAGAAATCGAGGTCGATCTGGAGATATGATCACTTCCGCGGACATAAAACGCCTGGGGAAAAAAACTGCCCTCGATCGGTTTATCGCAGTGCAATGCAATAACGACCCGGACGTACTGATCGGCTATATCAACACTGCACTAAACGATTTGCTCAATACCGATCTGGCGGCGGCCAGGAAATTACTCCAGCCGATACAGCGCATTTTTGGTCACTTATCGGAAGACAATCTGGGCCGCCTTCGCGCTATCGAGGCCCGGCTGGAGCATCGCTGTGGACGAAGCAAACAGGCGGTAAAAAAATATACCGAGGCAATAACGCATTTAACCCGTGTCCGCAACTACGATAGCGCCGCTCGGGCTAAAATCGGCCTTATGGATGCCTACATGTATCTGGGGCAATACACCGACGCCCTGGACGTCGGGAAAAAAGCCCTGATATATTTTCGGCGCAAAGACGATATTCGGGCCGCCCGGGTGATGACCAACATCGGCAATGTGTATCATCGGCTGGACCGCAATAATTTGGCCCTGCGGTACTACGAACGGGCACGACGGTGGTTTGAAAAGGACGGCGGCATTGCCCTGGCGATTGTCGATTACAATCGAGCCAATATATACGCCAATCTCAATCAACTCGATCGGGCTGAAAAGCTGTATCGCCAGGCGGCACAGTTGTACCGACAGCACAATCTCGATCTCGCCGCGGTCAAAGTCGAGTATTCGCTGGCCTATACCTATTTTCTCCAGGGAAAGTATAGTCATTCCCTGACTGTCTTTGAGCGCGTCCTTGAATCATTTTCGACTCTGGGTGATGACAATTCGGCCAATACCACCCGTCTTGACCTTGCCGAAATAAACAATCAGTTGAACCAGTACAGTATTGCAGCGTCGCTTGGCACTCAGGCCCTGGACCATTTTCGCAAAACCGGCTTGAGGTACGAAGAGGCCAAAACCTGCTTCTTTATGGCCGAGGCGATGATCGGCATGGGTGACGTCCGTGAAGTCAGCCATTACCTGCGCAAGGCCGGATCATTGTTCGATCGGGAACGGAACACGCTCTGGCTGGGCATGATCGAACTGCTGCGATGCCGTCTTCAACTGCATCGGCGCCGTTTTGCGGAAGCCTTAAAGACAGCGACTCGTGCCCGCGCGTATTTCCATCAAAGCGGCGACAAACGGCGCGGGCGTGATGTGGATATCCTGAGGCTGCAGGCGGCGATCGCCGCGGGCGCCTCGCCGCAGACAATAATTTCCGGCAAACGCCTCCTGAAGAAAAATCTGGTGGCTTCTCAACAGTATCGTGTCCTGGATGCACTGGGGCAGTATCATATGAAAAAACAGGATCCTGAAACTGCGTATGATTACTATTCACGGGCTGTTGATGTCATCGAGCACATGCTGTCGGAACTGGCTGTAGATGAAACTCAGTTTTTCTTCGCCGCCGACAAATACGGCACATATCTCAATGCCACCGACTGCCTTCTGCGGCTGAATCGACCGCAGGATGCCTTTATGCAGCATTCCCGGGCACTGTCGATGTTGAACCAAAAAAAGTATTCATCGGGAATTATGCGCGATAAAATCCCCGGGCATCTGCTGGAAAAGCACGATCAGCTGAGAGCACGGCTCAAGCAGTTAAATCGCCCGCCGGATACAATGACACGCAGTCTGGCGACGGTTTCGCAACAACATGATCTTGAGCAGCAGTTGTGGGCGACTGAAAGACGGATGCGGGCGTATGTAATTCCGGAGATTGACAGGCCGGGACCAGGCGCATTGAAACTATCTGATTATGCGGCTTGTCTCGCCGACAACGATGCTCTGGTTACATTTATTGGTGATGAAAGCAAGCTCGGCGCGTTCATTGTCAGACCTTCAGGCATCAGATATGTTCACTTGCCGTCATCGTCTCCCCGCCTCCGGTCGATCGTACGGGAACTGCAGTTTCTCATGGAGAAAAGCGTCTATTCAGGAACGTCGGGAGCACAAACCCGGGCGGGGATCGACGGCTATCTGGCGCGGCTCAAGGACATTCTTATCGAACCGCTGGAGTTGGGTGATGATATCGAGCGGGTGATCTTTCTGGTCGATGGTATCTTTGCGCAATTGCCGTATTCGGCGATTTATGATGATTATCACGGCCGCTTGTGTCAAAGATTTACCATCAACCTGATCACCAATCCCCTTGATTTAAAAAATCACAGCGGGACGACGCTGCATTTGAATACGAAACGCTGGGCCGTCTTTGCGGCGTCATCGCCCGGATTGCCGATGGTTGAGTCAGAGGGAAACTCAATTGCCGGTCTCCATTCGCGTTCAGTACTGTTTTCGGGCGAACGAGCCACCTGCCGACAATTGCGGCAAGAACTGGGCGGCAATAATGGCGCTGTACATATTGCAGCTCACGCGTCGCGGGCCTCGGAAAATCCGTTGTTTTCGCGTATCTTATTAAACGATGGGCCGTTTTTCCCCTTCGACCTGTTCGAGGCCGGGGTAACAGCCGATGTGGTCAGTTTATCTGGTTGTCAGACTGCGGCTCCCGGTATATATTATGGTAACTCGTTTAGTCTGGCCAAAGTATTTTATCAGAGTGGAGCGCGCTTTGTCCTGGCGTCTCTCTGGTCCGTATCAGATAAACTGAGTTCAGCCTTTATGATCAGGTTCTATACAGCACTCAGTGAAGGTGGAGATGTCACCAGTGCATATACGGCGGCGATGAATGAAATTAGAATGCACAATTCCAATCCGGCCTGTTGGAGCCCCTATATACTCCTTGGTTTGTAGGTAATGCGAGGTGTATCACTATGACTACCAAATTTAATATTCTCATTTTTGTCGTGGTGGCTGCATGTGTTGTGAACACAGCAGGCTTCGCGCGAGAAAATCCTGTAACGGGACAAGCCATCGCGCGGCTGATTGCATCGTCAGATCCTGACAGCCTCGAGGGAACACTCGACGAATTCGGAGCCGAATTTGTCGACAGTATTGTCACGGAAAATTTCTACCTGATTGATTTCCCGCCCGAAGTCCCGATCGAACAGATCCTCCAGGCATTGCAGAACAACCCGCATGTCGATTTTGCCGAACCCAATTTTGAGTTGGAATTGCCGGAAACTTTCCAGATCAGTATTTCGTTTCCCGACGACAATCCCCCGCCCCATGTCTCGGGCATCAGTCCGCCGGAATTTTACGGACAGCCGGCAATGTACTCGATAGGCGTGGATTCGGCACAATTGCTGTCAGAGGGCAGCGGCATGCATGTGGCAATAATTGATAATGGCCTTGATTTTTCACATCCGCTATTCGCTGGCGCCCTGGGCGGTCCCGGCTTCGATTATCTGGATAATGATGACAATGCCGGTGAGGACACCGGCGCAGTCTATGGTCATGGCACATTTGTTGCCGGGTTGACCGTCCTGACCGCTCCCGGCTGCCAGATTACGCCCCTGCGGGCATTCAATGGCGACGGGTACGGCACCAGCTTTGCCGTGGCACAATCGATTATCCATGCGATTGACCACGGTATGGATATTATAAACATGAGTTTCGGGCTTTTCGAATACAGCCAGATGATCGCGGCAACCTGCAGCAGCGCGGTCGATGCCGGAATTATTCTGGTGGCGGCGGCCGGCAACGGCGGCTCCGATCAGCCGGCCTATCCGGCAGCGCTGCCTGGCGTTATAGCAGTATCGGCGGTTGATACGACTGAATTGCTGGCGGCTTTTTCAAACTACGGCGATCATATCGACATATGCGCACCGGGGGTTGATCTTTACAGTGCTCTGGCCGGTGAATTCGAATGGGGTACCTGGAGCGGGACGTCGTTTGCAGCCCCTATCGTCAGCGGCGTTTGTGCTCTGGCCCAGGCGGTTAATGGCAGCTTTTCGCCCTATGAGATGGAAGCACATCTTCGGCAAACAGCGTCGATAGATCTGGCCTGGGGGACGATTGACCCGCCGAGTACATTTTATGGCCATGGTTTACTGGACGCCTATTCAGCGACTTTGAACGCTTCAAATACTGTCACCCAGACCGATTGTGGCGACATCAACGGCGACGAACAGGTCAACACCGGCGATGTGATCTTCCTTATTTCTCATATATTCGGAGGTGGTCCGGGACCGGAGCCCCCGGCACAGGGCGATGTCAACTGTGATTTGATGCTCAACGTCAGTGATCCGGTGCATCTGATCGGATATATTTTCAGGGGTGGTCCCGATCCGTGTTGTGCTGAATAAATCCACCTGCCGTAAATAAATGGTATTTTAGGGGCATTTTTTAGACACCATTCTGTGGATTGCCATTACGTGGCACTCTCTGACTATTAAGTGAGAGGCGAGATTTTTTCTCGTCTCTTTTTTTTGTCTGTGCCAAGCCGGCTTACGGAGGCTATTGATCAGACTTAGGCATAAAACTCTCAAGAAATTAGGATTTTGGGTATTTTTTCCGGTTGTCCCTCACACCTGTATATGATTGTACACCTTATTAGTACATTACCGCACATAAGATGACCGGGCCATCCTGGACCTGACCGGCCCGGTCATCACAAGAAAACTATGAAACTAAAATATAACAGACACCTGGAACATTCAGTCTCTCAAACATAGGAGGATTAACATGAAAAGGCTGTTAGCCTTAATTGCCATGCTCGGACTTCTGGCGGCTCCCGTTTTCGCCGATGATTGTATTGAAATCGATTTTGAGGCGGAACCCGATATTAACGTCGGCGTTGTTTACTTCTTTTTCGGTGAAGTCATCAATTGCAGCGATGAAGCCGGTGAAGTGTTTTTCTCGCTGACGCTTGAATTCGAAGGCATGAGCTATGATCTGCCGGAGTTCAGCGTTTATATGGGTGCGGGTGAAACCGTCAGCCGATCGTTCCCATTTGTCATCCCCCCGATTTTCCCGGAGGGTGAAGTCACCATCACCGTTACTGCCACCAAGGGTGAGGCCACTGACACCGAGACGATTTATCTCACCGTCGTGCACCCGAATAGCGGCGACGCCATACCCCGCAAGGGTGACATTCCCAACCGGCTGGAAAGCGAAACTGCCACAAGTAACGCCGGCAGCAAGTAAACGATACTAACCGTATTTTCTCTCGTGCTTATGCAGAAACGGGACAGACGCCTCTCCGGCGTTGTCCCGTTTTTAAACGTATCCGGAGCATCTCATGAAACAATATTATGCCCTACTGACGCTTTGTGTTTGTGTACTGGCCGGCCTGTGCCCGGCACTGGATCTTCAGTTTACCGTTTCCGGCGAAGCTCCCGGTGATCAGCTCGGCGATGCTGTCACGGCAGTTGATTTCAATGGCGACGGATACGATGATATCGTCATCGGCGCGCCCGCTTCGGATGCCAATGGAACCTCTTCGGGTAAAGTATATCTCTATCTCGGCGGCCCCGGCGCTGATGATATCGCGGATTTTGAATTCGTAGGTCCCGATGGCTCGTTTTTCGGCGCGGCTATTGCCGCCGCCGGTGATTTCAATAATGACACCTATCCCGATTTAATCATCGGCGCACCATATTATTCGGCCATCGCCACCCGGGCGGGGGCTGCCTTTATTTACTTCGGAGGACCATCGGCTGATACCACGGCCGACCTGGTGTTATTTGGCGGAACCAGTCTGGATTATTATGGTACAGCCGTAGCCGGTGGATTTGACTTCAATGGCGACACTATTGATGATATCGCAATAGGTGCATATAAAGCCGAATATGATACTCTTGACGATGCCGGACTGGTAGCGGTGCACCTGGGTTCGGCGGCGGTTGACACGGTCGCGGATATTATCCTGACCGGCGGCGCCGATGGCGAACGCTTTGGCTTTGCCCTGACCGGCGGCAATTTCAATGGTGACGCCTTTGATGATATCGCAGTCGGTGCCTACAGTTATGACGACTGGACTATAAACCTGGGACGGGTATATCTATTCAACGGCGGTGCGACACCTGATTCAATCTATGATTTTGCTGTTGGTGGCGAAGCCCAGGGATCCAGTTTCGGATATAGCGTAGCTGCTGGCGACGTCAATAATGATACCTATGATGATCTTCTTGTCGGTGCTCAGGCGTTTATCATCGGCCAGGCGGCGGCCGGCAAAATATATTTGTTTGAGGGCAGTGTGTCTATGGACACTCTTGCCGATTTTTCCTATACCCGAGGCATCGCCGATCCGGATAATCTCGGTTTCGATGTATCTACCGGAGTTGATATTACCGGTGACGCTATTGATGATTTCTGGGCGGGGTACCCGGGCGGCGACGGCGGTATCCTGTTTGAGAGCAGCAGTTACGTCATCGATACCACCCTCGGCGGATCATCGGGCGAAAATTTTGGCCACGCCGCCGGGCTGGCCAGGGGCTTTTTTGGCAATCAAAAACAGGCCGTAGCAGTCGGTGCCCACGCCTATGATAGTTTCCGCGGCCGCACCTATTTTTATCTTCGGGATAACTCCAGTGGCGCCAATCAGCCGCCGGTACTGGATCCGATTGGACCACAAGAGGTTGTCGAAGGAAACACTTTAGACTTCACAGTAACTGCCTCGGATCCCGACGGCGCCGATCCGGCACTGTCGGCCTCACTGCCACTGCCCGATGGCGCTTTTTTTAACGAAGCCACCGGTATCTTCGACTGGACCCCGGATACCACTCAGGCCGGCATATATAATGTTACGTTTTTTGCCGACGACGGTATCGACCGAGATTCAGAAATCGTCACCATAACTGTCATAAATTATACCGGCGAAAACCTTCCCCCGGTCCTTGACCCGATTGGTCCCAAAGCGATCGCTGAGTTATTGCATTTAAGTTTTACTGTCACAGCCTCGGATCCCGATGGCCCGACTCCGGCACTTTCTACCTCCCTCCCGCTGCCCGATGGCGCCACCTTCAATACCGGCAGCGGCGTATTCAGCTGGATCCCCGATACTACGCAGGCCGGCGTCTATGAAGTGACGTTTTATGCCGATGATGGCCAGGTCAAAGATTCTGAAATAGTGACGATTACTGTCACCAATAATACCAACATACCGCCGGAGCTAAATCCGATTGGCGGTAAAACCATTGACGTCGACAGTACCTTAAATTTTGACGTGACGGCCTCTGACCCCGACGGTCCTACCCCGATGATTTTTGCCTCGACCCTGCCCGCTGGGGCGACTTTATCGAGCAATGGCGATGGCTCGCGGACATTTAACTGGATACCTGACTCGACACAAGCGGGATCACATAGTGTGACGTTTTACGCCTTCGATGGTCAGCTTACTGATAGCGAGCTGGTGGTAATTCAGGTGATTGGTCCGATAGTGTGTGGCGATGCCAACAGCGACTACACGGTCAATGTCGGCGATCCGGTATTTCTGATCAATTATGTTTTCAAGGGCGGGCCGGCAGCGGTACCCTTGTGTCGGTCGGATGCTAATGGCGACACGTTTGTAAACGTCGGCGATGCGGTGGCATTGATCAATTTTGTCTTCTCTGGTGGCCCGGCCCCGGTGGAACCGTGTTGTCCATAGTGTAGTGATCATTCTCGTTTTAGTTTAATTGTTAGTGGCTGACAGCCTCCGGGGTGTCATGCGATAATTCTTTCACCTTTTTTAATAATTCTGAATTATCAGGTATTTTTTTCATTCGTATTTCGCACCCTATATATGACAAGGGGGAGAAGACACTGCCATATTGTAGGGGTTTCGATGATTCTGTGCCTTCGCCGCTATACAACTCGGCTCGCTCGCACATATAAAAGCATGTATTTATCACATCTGAATGACATGATCGTCCCCCCATAATTGTCATCAGGTGCGCACAAACCCACTGACTTACTACCTTTTTCAGTTTTTCATAGGAGATACAGTATGAAGAAGCATAATTCCGTCTCACGTATCATTCTTTACAGCCTATTAGCTCTGGCCCTTACCGCCTCGATCAGTCTATGGGTCGGCTGTAGTGAAGAAAGCGGTATTGCCGATGTATCCAGCCAGTCCAATCAACTGACCCTGCTCAACGAGGAAAATCCCCGGGTGCAGGCGGTCACACGCATTCAGGATTTGTCGACCGAAGCATTATTCTCACATCCCGACGTGGTTGGAACCGGGACAGGTCTTGACGACAACGGCAACCCCACAGTAGTCGTTTATACGACCGAGGAGGTCACCCAGTACGGAAGCATGAGTGTCGAGCAGCTGCAAACCTCCAAAGCTCTGGGTGCGATTCCCGAATCGATTGAAGGACTGCCGGTGAAAGTGAAAGTGACCGGCAAATTTGTCGTTTACGCCGATCCCACGGCCCGCTTCAGCCGACCGGTACCGATTGGCGTGTCAACCGGCCATCCTGATATCACCGCCGGCACAATCGGCTGCCGCGTAATTGACGGTTCAGGCAATGTCTATGCCCTGAGTAATAATCATGTCTATGCCAATATCAACTCCGCCAGCATCGGCGACAATGTACTCCAGCCCGGTCCGACCGACGGGGGTACCGATCCGGCGGATGCTATTGGCACGCTCTATGATTATGAGTATATCGAAATGGGGGGGGCGTACAACTACATCGACGCCGCTATTGCCGCAGTAACAACTTCAACGGTTGGCTATTCGACGCCATCGGGCGATGGCTACGGCACACCCAGTTCGTCTATCAAGTCGGCCACCATTGGCATGAAAGTCCAGAAGTATGGCCGTACCACCGGCTGGACTTTCGGCGAAGTAGCCGAATTAAACGTGACGGTCAATGTCTGCTATGTGCCGCGCGGTCCATTCAGCTGCGCCGAGTACGCAACCATGACTGATCAGATCGGTATCACCCCGGGAACATTCAGTGCCGGTGGTGACTCCGGATCTCTTATCGTTACTGATGATGGAAATAAGAACCCGGTGGGGCTTCTTTTTGCGGGTAGCTCGGATCGCACTCTGGCAAATCGTATTGATCTGGTTCTGAACCGCTTTAATGTGACAGTCGATGATGGCAGTGGCGGCGGACCGACCAACAATCCGCCGACAGCCGACTTCACCTATACAACTTCGGAGTTGACGGCGTATTTCACTGATCAGAGCACCGATTCCGACGGCAGTATCGCGTCCTGGAATTGGAACTTCGGTGATGGCTCAACCTCGACCGCCCAGAATCCGTCGCACACCTATGGTACCGATGGTACCTATACGGTTTCGCTGACGGTTACTGATAACGACGGTGCGACCGATAACACCTCACAAAGTGTGACTGTCTCCGGCAGCACCACCAATAATCCGCCGACAGCCGACTTCACCTACACGACTTCGGATCTGACGGCGTATTTCACTGATCAGAGTACTGATTCCGACGGCAGTATCGCGTCCTGGAATTGGAACTTCGGTGATGGCTCTTCATCAACCGCACAGAATCCGTCGCATGCCTATGGTACCGATGGCACCTATACGGTTTCGTTGACAGTTACTGATAACGACGGTGCGACTGATAATACCTCGCAGAGTGTGACTGTCTCCAGCGGCGGCACCGGCGGTATTACCCTCTCGGTGGTTGGCTATAAGGTTCGCGGTGTCAAGCATGCTGATCTCACCTGGAGCGGTGCTGACGGAACCGATGTGGAAATCTATCGCGATGGCACATTGATTGCGACGACGACCAATGATGGTTCCTACACCGACAATTCCGGTCAGCGTGGTGGCGGATCGTTCACCTACAAAGTATGTGAAATCGGCGGTTCGGTCTGTTCGAATCAGGTAACGGTGACTTATTAACCGGAATCTGAAGTCCAAAAGTACTTTTTGATAGATTCACGAGCCCCTATATTGTGGGGGCTCGTGTTTTTTATGGGTGACTTATTATGCCAAAAAGAGATATCGCAATTGTCCTCAGTGAACACACGCCGAAGTTACTGACCTTACCGGGTGTGGTCGGGACAGGCGTGGGATCATCAGATGGGACGCCATGCATTTCCGTGTTTGTGCATGAATTGACTGATGATATCCATGGTGCAATACCGACCGAGATCGAGGGGCACCCGGTGATCATTACCGAAACCGGCCAGTTCCGCGCCGGATTATAACTGCCCATACCCGAATCAATCTGCACCGTACTCGCCATTTCGCTGAAAAAATTATCCATTTTCAGACAAAGGCTTATCCAAAATATATCGGGTCCCGCCTGTTCATCTGACGATATTAATTTATTCACGACTTTTTTGCAGTCGGCAATAAATATAGATATTTTTTCATATTCGAACTGCACACCTAATAATAACAAAGGGGGGAATGACACTTCCTTCAATGGAGTATTCGTGTACCAGTATGCCTGCCTATCGGAGTCTTTACAGTCTAATTTCAAGAACAATTTCTTACCAATATATCTTCCCCATACTACACAAATAAACTCGATGCAAGAGAGGAGGATTGACACTTTAATCGAATTTTGCCTTGGAGTTGGCAACAAAATCCCTACTGCGTTATAGCCCTTCACCGTCATCGGAGGAACAATGAAAAAATTTGGAATTCTTTTTTTACTTCTTTTTCTAACTCTGGTCGTAACGTCATCGGCCGCCGAAAAGTTTATGAAGGTAGATCGTGATTTCACTATACCATCATTCGTAGGTTATGTGCAAAACCAGCTCATTGTGGTTTTGAATGACGATGTAAGTGTTGATCATGCCCGCGATGTCCGTTCGCAGCGGGCGCTGTCGAATTACTCCGGTTTTGATCCTCTGGCCCAGCGTTTTGCCGTGGCCGATTCCCGGCCCCAGTTCGCCGGTGCCGATCGCAAAGCCGGTGCTCAGCAGCTTGCCCGGCATTATAAAGTAACAATCGGAAAAGGAACGATCGAAGAGGCCAAAGCTGCCTATGAGCGCAATCCGCAGGTTAAACGGGTTGAACTTATTGGTTTGCATACAACCTATGCGACGCCGAATGATACGTACTACGACAACCCGCCGGCGGAGTTTCCCTATGATCAATGGCATTATTGGGCCAATCACAGTGTCGATGCCGATCTGGCCTGGGATCTCAACTCCGGTTCGGAAACCGTGCTGGTGGGTATTCTCGATTCCGGAACCCGGTATTTTCACATAGACCTTGGCGGCAACAGCACGCAATGGGGACCGGGCGCACCATTTGCCGGCGGAAATATTTTCATCAACCCGAATGAAACTCCGGGTGATGGCGTAGATAACGACGGTAACGGTTATGTCGATGATGTTATCGGTTATGACTTTATTGAGACAACCGGTGGCATTGGCGGCGTTTCCTGCATCGATCAGGACTGTGGTACCAAGGATAATGATCCGGATGACGGCAACGGTCATGGTACTCATACCGCCGGTACGGTTGGTGCAATTACCAACAATGCCCGTCAGGTTGCCGGCGTTGCCGGTGGTTTCAGCGATGGGACGACCAGCGGCGTCGGTAATGGTGTAAAAATCGTGCCTTGCCGCATGGGCTACCATGCATCATATCGCGGCATGGTAACCGGTATCGTCGACATGGCTGCCGCCGCCGAAGCGATGTACTATATGGCTGACCTGGTGGACGCCGGTCATAACGTTGCCGCGATCAACTGCTCGTGGGGCAGTTCCAACAGTGGCGGTCTTGGTGCCGCCGCCGATTATCTGATTTCACGTGATGTGGTGATTGTCGTGGCGGCGGGTAACAGCAATTCGACAAGCGCCAGTTATCTCGGTACGCGGGGTGACTGCCTTGACGTCGCCGCCACGGATAAAAACGGCAATGGCGCCTCGTTTACCAACTACGGTTCATGGGTCGATGTCGCCGCTCCCGGCGTGGAGATTCTGAGTACGTATCGCAATCCCGATGATTCCGATCCCGCGGCGCATTACATCGCGCTGCTCGACGGTACCTCGATGTCGGCCCCGCATGTCGTCGGTATTGTTGCATTGTTGGAATCCTGCAACCCGGCTCTGACAGCTGCCGACAAATTCAATCTGGTCGTCGGAAACACGACGCCATATTCCGACAGCCGCGATCTTGGTTCCGGTATTGCCAATGCCTATTTGGCCCTGCAGGCAGCCAATTGCAGCAGCACGTGTACGGAAACCACCCCGGTGGCCGATTTCAGCGGATCGCCGACCAGTGGTGATGCGCCGTTGTTGGTTGCATTTACTGACCTGTCTACGAATAATCCCTCGTCATGGTCATGGGACTTCGGTGATGGCGGCACCTCGACCGCCCAGAATCCGAGTTATACCTATGATGTCGCGGGAACGTACACGGTTTCGTTGACGGCATCCAATTGTGCCGGCTCCAATATCGTAACCAAGACCGGTTACATCACGGTAAGCGAACCACCGTGCACCGAAACCATTCCGGTGGCCGATTTCAGCGGCAGTCCGACCAGCGGCGATGCGCCATTGACGGTTACCTTTACGGATCTGTCGACGAATAATCCGTCGTCATGGTCATGGGACTTCGGCGACGGTGGCACATCGACGGCGCAGAATCCGAGCTATACGTATAGCGCTGCCGGAACCTATACGGTCGCGCTGACGGCCGGTAACTGTGCCGGTTCAAACACGGTAACCAAGACAGATTACATCACGGTAACGCAGTCGCAGCAACAGGAAATGCATGTTCAAAACATCACTCTCACCCGTCAGGCGGCCGGTGGGCCAAATCGGGTCGCCGTTGCCACGGTCACAGTATATGATCAGGCCGGACTGCCAGTTTCGGGAGCGACTGTTTACGGCGTCTTCAATGCACCTAATACCAGTACCAAAACCGGTGTCACCAACAGTTCGGGTATCGCAACTATTCAATCCGATAAAACCCGTACGCCACCGGCTGATTGGTGTTTTGAAGTCACCGATATTACCGCCACCGGATACGTGTACAACAGCACCGCCAATCTGGTTATTTACGCCTGCGAAAGCGGCTGGGTATATAAGATCGGTAATCCGACGATACTGCCGACTGAAATGGCGCTGAGCAACCATCCGAATCCGTTTAATCCCACGACGACAATCGGCTTCGCGTTGACGCAGGACACTCATGCACGGCTCGATATTTTCAATATCGCCGGGCAAAAAGTAGCCACTCTGGTTGACGAATATCTCACCGCCGGTGAGTATTCGGTTGAATGGGACGGCAGACATGTCGCCAGTGGCATCTATTTGTATCGCCTGAGCACTCTTGAAAGCAGTCAGACCAAAAAGATGGTTCTGATGAAGTAAGTCGTAAGTTGGTTTGGGCACAACAGGTACCTCTGCGCATGGAGGTCTCTGACACATCCCGGCGGTTCGCTCCTATACTGCCGGGATGTTTTTTTTATGTAACATTTTCAATGAGGTGGGTAGGCGGGAACTTTACCGTATTATGCTGTCATGTTGCGCCCGGCGATCCAGCCGGTGGTCCACGCGCTTTGGAAGTTGAAGCCGCCGGTGATGCCGTCGATATCGAGTATCTCCCCCGCAAAATATAATCCGGGGCAAATCCTGCTCTGCATCGTTCGAAAATCAACCTCCGAAAGTTTCACCCCCCCGCAAGTGACAAACTCCTCTTTGAATTCGCCCTTGCCGCTGACTTTGAACTCTCCGCGTGTCAGTTGAGATACAATGGCGCGAACAGCAGTATTGCTCAGTTTGCTCCAGGTTGTTGCCTGATCGATACCCTGCAGTTCGGCAATACGTTGCCAGAAGCGGCGCGGAATGTTCAACGGACTGCCCGAGAGCACGTGTTTTCGGGGATGCTCGGCTTTGTACGCCAGGAGCTCATGGTAATGCGCATCCGGCGACTGCTCCGGGCACAGGTTGATTTCCAAGGTGGCCTTATATTTCGCTTCGTTGAGCTCCCGTGCACCCCAGGCCGATAGCTTCAGCACCGCCGGTCCACTCAGTCCCCAGTGGGTTATCAGCATGGGGCCGGTCTCCTGCAATGTCGCGCCATTTACTGTTGTTAATGTCAATTTTACCTGCTGAAAACTAAGGCCTGAAAGTCCGGTCAGTCTCGGATCGGATATCTTAAAGGTGAAAAGTGAGGGCACACAGGGAACAATAGTATGACCGAGCGCAGCCACAAGTTGATGGCCTCTCCGGTTGTTGCCAGTGGCCATCAGCACGCGATCATACCGCATCGTTGATTCGTCAGGAAAAGTCAGCTGGAAGAACGATGTTTGACCGTCTTCGCTTCCCGCCGTAATGTCGCACACGCGGGCTCCCAGCTTGAGTATCACACCTCGCTTTGCGGCGGCGCGCAACAGGCACTCGACAATTGTCTGCGAACTGTCGGTTACCGGAAACATCCGACCATCCGGCTCAGCTTTCAACGTTACGCCTTGGCCAGTAAACCAGGCCACCGTATCGCTCGCCTGGAAACGGCTGAAAGCGCCAAGCAACTCTCGTCCGCCACGAGGGTAGTTCTCTACAAGCAGTTTCGGTTCATAGCAGTAATGAGTGACGTTGCAGCGGCCTCCCCCCGAAATCAGAACCTTGTCGAGTGGCTGATGCGATGCCTCAAGCACATCAATAGATACTCCCGGCCCGGCTGATGTCGCCGTTATTGCCGCAAACATGCCGGCAGGACCTCCGCCGACGACAGCAATCCGCATATCCGCTCCTGTGTCAGTGCCGCCAATTCACTGTCTCTGCAAAATATACGCGCATATCCGGCCAGCCAAAACAAAAACACCATGTACATGAATAGACACACGCCGCCACCAATTGCGATAGGAGTCGGAAGGTGTTGTATGTATTATGCATTGGATATATTGGCAAGACCGGTATATTCACTCAAGACTGCGGGTCTAATAGAGCAAAAAAAAAGGCCGGGCACACAGGGAATATAGAAGGACACATCATGGGCAAACCATCAGAACGTTTCTGGCAGATATTAATTGAAGTTTTCGAAGCGCTGCCCCGGCAGGGTCCGGGTAATCGCGCCTGTACGCAGCGGGCGCTTGCACTCTGTCGTGACCTGCCGCCAGTACCGAAAATACTCGATCTCGGCAGTGGCATTGGCGCACAATCCTTGCATCTGGCGGAACTTACAGCCGGGATACGCCGGGGCGGCATATCCCGGGTACTGTGCTATGCGATCAACGAATCAGTCGGTTATGAATGATGCAATGACTTCTGTCCCTTGCCACCGCGATCATTTTCCTGATCCATAAAGATATCAAAGACTTCGTCGCATTCTTCGCAGACAAATGTCTGGCGCCCCTTGCGGTTTTTACCCTCGGTCTGGATGTTGCGACTGCCGCAATTCGGGCAGCGTTTGGGTTGTTGTTTCTTCCCCATGTTAATCTCCCGGGTTTTGTTTGGTGCGTCGCGTCAGTGACGGCAGGTCGGTGGTTTTGATGCCAAACGGTACAATTAACCGGCCGGCCGAAAGTCGTTTCAGCGCGGTATCGCCGATGAAATTCAAGAGAATCGGCAGCGAGGTATCGCGCGGTTCATGACAGGCATTGAACAGCGGTATGACCGCCATGCGCAGAAATGCCGAAATCGCGAACAATATCTGATAACGGCCCAGCGTCAGACCCGCCACAGTTATGCTTTGATCGCCCATCACCTGAGCCAGGTAGCCGCCCAGAATAGAAGCGCCGAAATAGGCCAGGCCGGTGGTTACGGCGTAAATGGCCAGATAAATACATCGTTGCGACTTGTCGCTGCAACTTATTGGCAGGGTAAACACCGCCAGATTAAATCCGGCCCAGAGAATGCCCGAGTAAAGGGCCTCGCCATAGAGCACCCACGCCGTATTCGGTCCTGGAAAAAGCCATATCAGCGGAATAATTGAAATGCCGACAGCGGAGACGACTGCGGTTTGGCGGGCGCCGAAGCGGTCGATAGCCTTGCCCCAGCTATGAGTGGTCCATACCGCAGCCAGTGAAAACGCGCTGGTGTACAGACCAATCGCCAGGAAATTCATCCGCAGCTCGTTGAGCATATGCGGCGCGAAAAACGCCGCTGACAGACCGATAGCAACATGCCAGGCGGCGCCGGCTGTCAGCAGACGGCGAAATCGGCTGTGTCCAAACGGTGCCGCCACTGCGGTCAGAGTAATTTTTTGCTTTGATTGATTCGACCACGTGTCGGGAATGCGGGCCAGGTAGGCCAGCGCCATGGCTGCCGCCGTTGCGGCCATCGCGAGCAGTATCGCAAAACCCAGACTGCGATTTCCGGTCGCGCTGAAACCATCGAGTATTAAACTGGCAGCAATCGTGATGGTAACTGTGCTGATGGCGACCGCCATACTCCGGATACCGAAATAGCGGCCCCGCAGCCGCGATGGCACC
Source organism: uncultured Ignavibacteriales bacterium (assembly GCA_964526635.1). Taxonomy (GTDB): domain Bacteria; phylum Zixibacteria; class MSB-5A5; order GN15; family JAAZOE01; genus CAZGLR01. Next base: position 33,516 of record CAZGLR010000003.1, read on the forward strand.
AGGTCGGCAATCCATGCCGTCCATCCCGGTGCGGCAATCATCGCGCTGATTCCGGACAGTATCGCCAGGGTGGCCAGTATCTGTGGCCGGTACGGTATATCAAGGAAGCACAATGGAATCAAAAGCCACCAGCTCTGTCGGGCGATCGCCAGGAATGCAACGGTAATCGACTTTCGGCGGCCGGTGACCGCGATCAGCATAGCTCCGGGCAGTTGTGCGATCTGGGCCAGAAACGGGATCGCGCCCAACAGTCCGAGCATGAAGTCATCGGCGCCCCAGTGAAGCGCCAGACCGGTTAAAAACGCACCACCGGTCAGGATAACGAACATATTGGCCAACGCGCCTTCCATCGTCATGGCGTAGAGCGACGCATAACGGGGCTTGCGAGTGGCGGCGGCGTTGAAGGGCAAGTGAAGTGAATGCCGTGCGGTTAATGACGTTGCCATCTCCAAATCCCGGATCGTAGTCCTGTGCGATTTTCTGCTTCGATGGGTGTGACTATCGATGAAACCGGCTGCACTGATTTTGCATGCTCAGTCGTAGCCCTGTTATCAGCCAGCAGGACGGCATCGGGCACCGCCTTAATGAAGCGCTGCCGGAGACTGTATGTATAAGCGCCCTGCGCTGGAATCACCAGAATATCGCCCGTCTGAATCGAGCTGCCCCAGTAACCATAGCCCCAGATATCATGCGGCGTACACAGTGCGCCCATGACCATGCACGGCCGTTCTTCACAGTCCGGTCGAGAAATATTGACGACCGGGAAATAATCGGATTCGAACCGTTCCCAACCGACCATATTGGTCCCGGCGTCGGTGATAACGAGATCATCGTCCTTTTTGTCGCACACGGTCATCGCCAGCATCATGGCATCGTGCGCCAGCCACCGTCCGGGTTCAAGGAAGATCTTCGGAGAAATAAATGGCGAAATGTATTGGGCGATTGCCCGGCTGATTCTATCGGCAAATTCGGTAATCGGCGCCGAGGGGATATAAAAACGGCCTCCGGCGCGATTGGTCGATTTGCCGGTCAGGACACTGATCAACCGCCCGCGCGGGGTGGCATCCGCCTGGAGCCATTCACCGCATTCCGGCCAGTAACCTCCCCCGATATCAATGAAACGAATCTCGGAACGCATGGCCGCCGGCAAAGACTGGATAATACTTCCGAGTTGAGCGATAGCACTGACCTGGGCCGATGGCGTCATATTCCAACTGGTATGAATATGCAATCCCCGGAAGGATATGTTTTTCAGGGATGGGATAGTCTCCAGAAGTCCGGTGACATCGTGCGCGGCTACGCCAAATTTCCGCCAGAGACCATGCTGGCGCACATTCATCCGCACGCCGATGCGAATTACCCTGCCCTGATCGGCAGCCAGATAATTCAGCCGTTGCAACTCGGTCGAGCTGTCAACCAGGACGATAATCCGTTTGTGATGACGAATTGCCAGCCGCAGTTCGGCATCAGTTTTGCCCGGACCGGTAAAGATGATGCGATCGGCATCGGTCTGCAGCGCCAGCGACAGTTCCTCCCCGCTGGAAACATCGAGCCCGCCGCCAAGTTTGACGATTTCTTCGGCAATGGCCGGATGATTGTTGCATTTCACAGCGAAGTAAATCTCCGCAGTCGGCAGAGGGCCTCGAAATGCCTTCGAAAAACGGGCAAAGCGCTGCCGCAACATCGGCAGATCGATCAGATACAGCGGACGGCCGGGCTGGACCAGGTGTTTTATGACCGCGGATGCGTTGTGAACGTATTCTATCGATGGCCTGATCTGCTGGTCACCAAGAACTCGCGGTCTATCAGTCAGGGCCCGGGTAACCGCCTTTATGATGCCAATGGTTCCGACCATGGCCGGTCCTCCCTGACGAGAATCAACTTCCGCTGCAACTCCTCACACTGACCGCGAATCGACAAGCCGGCATCGGGAGCGAAGATGACGTAGCCAAGGATGCGGGAATCATAATCATCGGGCGGTTGCAATACTGTATGATTTGGTCCGATGGTTATGGTACAATTACGCACCCGGGGATCGCTTGAAATAAACCTCGTATCGCACTGGGTAATGCGCCCGGAAAAACCGGTCAACAGCCGCAACCCCACCAGAGTCGTCCACTCCGGGAGATCAGGGATATGGAATTCTTCGCCGCGGGCCAGTGACACAGCGGCTTTCAGTATATCGAACTCCGCGGCATGCCGCAAAAGCGGCGGCAGGCAGTCACCGCCCGGACGCGGAGCCATCTCGAGCAGATACATACAATCACCCCGAACAATAAAATCGGCCATGACAATCGCCCTGGTAATGCCAAGCGATCGGGCGGCCGTATCCATAAATTCAGTCAACTGCCCGTCGGAAATTCCGGGTATCGATGCCGGTACCTGATAAGCATGGATAGTCCCCGGAGGATGATTCGACGCCGGGATTTTCCGGGCGATACGTATCAGACGGCTTTCGTGCGGGGTAATCAGGATATCACAGCTGTATTCCTGGCCGAGAATGTATTCCTCAACCAGAAATCCGCCGGAATGGCTGTTGTCCTGTTGACGGAGACGGCGGCGGCGGCGTGACGACGGCGGCCTTTTGATGCTACTGGTATACTGCAGGTGCAGCCAGGCGGCATGACGACACTCGGTTTCGGTCAGGCAATGGATAACCATCTCGCTGCCGGAACCGCAGAACGGTTTCAATACGACAGCCGAATCAAGCCGGCGCATTGCGTCGACAGCCTCATCTTCGGTGAAAGCCACTACCGATGCCGGGCTGGAGATGCCGTTTGATCGCCATATGCTGCCGGATCGCCATTTGTTTCGGCAATTGGCGACTGTTTGTGGTGATTCAAACGGCAGCTTGAGATGCCTGGCCAGTTCAGCGGCCAGTGGCAGGGAATCATCATCAAAGCAGACCACGCCGACAATTTCGATTTCCCATTGCTGCGACCTCTGTTTGACCTGCGCCGGGATGTTACTGCTGTTGCCCAGATCGGAGACTATCTCCCGTTCGCCGGCGCGGACATCAAGCGGATTGCGGTCGCGCTCGGATTGATCGGTCAAAAACAGAAGTGAGTGTGGCAGCACGTCCATCAAATAGGTGATGTAGTCGGTGGTCGTTCCGACGACAAGAACGCGCCTGCTAGCCATGAGTAACTCCGGCAGCGAGTCTGCCTGCTGCAACCGATCGCACCTTCATAATCTGCGCCGGAACCGCCGCGATGTCTTTGAGCGCATAGAGAGGCCGCGGGGTCAGATGAAACCGTGACTTCCACGAAAAATCCCCGCAGAGAAAATCAACGGCATCGTAGCGCTCATCGCAGGCACGCTGCATGTGAAAAAGGTTGATCAATTTGGCCACACCCGGAAAATCCTTATTGGTGCCGCCCGCCAGCAGAGTATAGACACCGTTGTAGACAGCACCCATATCGACCGCTGCGGGCTGACCGCCAAGATACAAAGTAACTATCTTAAGCCAGCCATGCTCGGCCAGCAAGGTCATCAGGCTGCGGAAACTCTCGGTGAATCGGGGATCGCCAAAGTATGAATACAGGCCATAGCGATCCTTGTTCAATGAAACCATCAAATCGAAATCACGGCAATCATCGAAACGATACTCGACCCCGAGTGCTTCAAGGCTCGCGACTTCACGATGAATTTGCTTCCGCGATTTACCGGAAAAAACCGCCCAGTAGTTTTCCATGGCATGCCCATAGTGACCCGGAGTGAACAGGTAACCGATTTCATCGACCGCCGAATCCAGGCCGTGCATTTCCGGCGAGGACGACATATAGCGGAGATGATACGACACACCCGCCGTCTTGAGCTGTTCGAACAGATCAGCCAGGGCATCGGCACTGGTTGCATACAGACGGTTCTGTTCCAACCAGGTTTTGCCATCCCAGACTTCCCCCGGATAGTAACCATAGATGCCCTGTTCTTCGATCCAGCTCAAGGGGAGGAAAGCGCGAAGAACGCCTCCCGTCTCGCTGGTGATAAAGTACGGCATCCGTTTATACTGTCTCTGGAAACACACACGGACATCCCAGCGATCAACCAGGTGCTGGTCCGGGATGTACGTCTGCCAGAGGTGTCGGCAGTCAACCGGGTCGGTGTAGACGCGCAACATCGCTAATACCGGAGGTTCGTATTGACAAGGCAACGCGAACCCTTGAAATACGTACGGGCAAACTCCTCGACCGCGTCCGGATCATATGGCTTGCAACTGAACACGTCGAGATAGGTCGTATTGGTCAGGTTGGCAAAATGCGCCGAGATCAGCGATGTTTCGATAAGCTGGACCATCGAGTACCCGGCGACTTTTTCATCTTCACCGAAATGCACCACCTGGCATTCGCCAAAGCGTTTCATTTCGATCAGGTCGCAGAGCTCGACGACAAACTGTTTGATTTTTTCGGCATCCCGAATAATAACCGGGTCGCAATCGTAAATGTCGAAACTGCAGGCAATACCCCAGACGTGCTGGCGAGTGGCCCGCTCGACAATGGTTTCGGTCTTCATAGCAGCCTCTCCATCGTAATGAGAGGTTATCCGGCAGACCCCTGCCGGCGGCCGTGTCGGAGGTTCAGCATCATCCCTGCCTCCGCCGGTGACAACAGTGTTACATTACCACCGCACCGAAGTATCGTCGTCATGGGGAATGGCTTCCCGGATGAAACGGGTCAATCCCCCCACCAATGCCGAGCGCACCGGGTGCAAAATTTTATCTAATTCATCCTCTTCTGCGGCGATGACAGCAAACGAAAAATACCCCGACACGAATCCCGCCACCGCACATGAAATCCTCGTTAAAGTTTTTTCGCTTAATTTATGTTTAACGATACCGTCTATCAAAGCCGCTATATGATCAAGGTAATCGGTAAATGGCTCATTGATATCCTCATACCCCTCGGCCAGCGTCAGATCCGCCTTCCCCTGGAAATAGAGAACAAAATCTTCCCAGCGGGTTCGGAAAAAGTCAATATGGGCCACAATCAGGCCGTCGAGCATCTCCGGCAATTCGGTAATATTGGCGCAGCGCTGCTCAATAGCCAGGGTCAACTCGGCCAGTGTTTGCTCCATGAGCAGCCGGACGAGGCCGTTTTTGTTCTTAAAATGATAATAAAAAGTCCCCTTGGCGACATCAGCGTGTTCAGTGATTTCGTCAATGGTCGTTAAATCCATGCCCTTTTGGGCAAAAAGCTCCCGGGCGGCATCGACCATCGCCTTTTTGGTGGCGATAGTTTTGAGTTCGCCACGGCTTTTTTCTGGGTTGTCGTTCAGTTCTGCTATCACTCAAGAGACTCTCTTTCAAGTACTTCCGCGCTTGCCGCAAACTGACTATATGGTCATTACTGACTATTTAGTCATTTTTGACTATATCGTCATAATTGAACGCAAAATCAAGTAAAAAGTTTCAGTGAAACAAATTTTTTTTAATTTTTTGTCTATCTTGAAATTGCCTTTTTATTAGACTCAGATCCTGGCGTCTACACCAAAGATTGCTATTGACAATAAGTTATGCCTTTCACGGCCCGTTTGCGACAAAATCCCCGGATCCTGTCTTTACACACCCCGGGACAGATCGCAGTTTCCCCCCACGGTACAAATCTCATTATCGAGATAATCGTTGGCCGGCTTGAACTTAGGAGTCTAACGCTTTTGAACAGGTTACTTGCAAGTTGTCTTACCGTGAGCCCGAACAATGCCGGTCATTTTATTTAGGAGCTTGCGGTTGAGGTAATATGCAGCGATATTAGAGAGGGGCTCCTCTAATGGCTGACCTGCTGTATAAAAACGCTTTCCCGCACAAATTCATCATGACTTTTGGGCCTGACTTATTATGTTAGGCTCATGCACTGCCTGTTTGTCAGCGACCTCCACGGCAGCGAACGGCGCTACCGGAAATTATGGTCCCTCATCGCCGAAACCGCACCCGCTATGCTCTTTATGGGCGGTGACCTGTTGCCGTCGGGCCCGATGATGTACCAGAATCTCCGGGCCGGTCTGTTCGACTTTGTAGAAGATATTCTCATCGCGGGATTTGATGATCTTCGGACGCAGATGGGCGAATCATATCCGGATATCCTGCTTATTCTCGGAAACGATGACGAACGGTATCAAGAAGAGGCGGTAATCGATGGCGAAAAGCGGGGTTTGTGGCATTATGCCCATAATCGCATGATACCTCTGCATGGTTATGATTTCTATGGTTATGCCTGTGTGCCGCCGTCGCCGTTTCGCCTGAAGGATTGGGAACGCTACGATGTCTCCCGTTTCGTTGATCCCGGTGCAATCTCGCCGGAAGAGGGGATGTATACCATTGAGATAAGTGATCATGAAAAAAAATATATGACCATGCAGCACGACCTGACGGCATTGATCCGCGATAATAATGTCTCAAGAGCGGTATTTCTTTTCCATTCACCGCCCTATCAAACCAAACTCGATCGGGCGGCGCTTGATGGCAAGATGATCGATTATGCCCCGCTTGATGTCCATGTCGGTTCAATTGCGATCAAGCGGATGATAGAAAACAGCCAGCCGTATTTGACCCTGCATGGTCATATCCATGAATCGGCCTTGATCACCGGTTCATGGCGTGATTGTATTGGGGTAACGCAGTGCTTTTCGGCAGCGCATCACGGACCGGAACTGGCCGTGGTCAGTTTCGATCTCGATCAGCTTAAGAATGCCGAACGGCATCTGCTATGAGTCTGATCCGAGTATCAGTTCGCGGGCCGGATCGGTTACCGCACCGATCTTGACGGCATAGCTGGTTTTCTTCTCAATGTCCTCGTCGGTAATAATGTGCACATCGAGCAGTTCATCGAGCCGGTAGCCGGTTCGCTGATAGTTAATCTCAGCCAGGCACTGGCTCCATCCCTTCAGCCAGAGATCGAGTTCGCAGCGCTGCTTTTCGTCGCCACGGAAATGGATCAGCAGATCGATATCGGACCCCGGACCGGCCAGCGCATTCTTGGTGCTGCCGAACAAATACATTTTATGTATGCCGTACTGTTTCGGCTTCACTTCAGCGGCCAGTCGCTGAACCATGGCATAGCGCCATCGCCAGAAATCATCGGATTCGACCGGCAGTTCGGCCTGTTTCGGCGTATGCCATGACAAACCTGTGCCGGGCTCATCGAGCACGGCGAGGGCTTCATCGAGTTCGGCGTTCATGAGAAGATTGAGGATATTGCCACCGGTGTACTCCGGAATATCGATCAGCTTGACGACATCGGCATACCGCTCGGCTTCGGGCAGAAGCTTGGGCATAATGTTGGGGGCAAGGCGGAAGAAGGCTTCATTGAAGATAGTCTTGTCCTCATCGGGATACAATGGAATATAGCGGATGCCCGACTCGACCAGGTCCTGGAAGAAATGTGTTCCGAAAGATAAATCGGGCACATAATTGCCCTTGGTCCGGGCGACTTCAATAAGGGCTGCACAATTATTGATATCGGAATACGTGACGCTGACACCGAGCTTGATATCGCCGCGACTGCCCCAGCGACCGGGACCGATAAGAATAAATTGCCGTTTGGGCAACAGTTCATTCAGACGGCTGACGATGCGACCGACAGCCAGCAGGTCTTTCCGTTCCGACAGGTTGGTATAGTTTTCCGGATCGACATACACAATATGCGAGAGGTTGCCCAGGTAGCCATTGGAAATGTACTTATTGGCCGAGAACAGAATCTTATGCGGGGCGACGTCCTTGGGGATCGGTGCCGGCTGAATCTCAGGCGAATAACTCTGGGTACGGCACTGCAACAAGTAGAAGTGTTTGCCATCATGGGCGAATTCAATATCCACCGGGTGATTATGCGCATCCTCGAGAATTCTCAAGATGGCGTTGGTTTGCTGCACAAACTGTGTGTCCTGAATCAGGCTGTCGAAGGTAACGATAGCGTCTTCAGGACTAAGATCGAGATTCAAGCCGGTTTGCTTTTGAATATGATTGTCCTTGTAAACTGATATAATGCGATTGAGTCCCGGAATTGAGGTGCCCACTTCTTTGAGAAAATCAGTGAAATTAATAGTCTCGAAAGCGTTGGTTTCCATGTTAATGACATCGATCATATGCGGCGAATAGCGAGCGATTTCTTCCGGTTCAATATTTACTCGAAGATGCGGCTGGCCTGGTGAAATCAGCACCGGGTAATCGTCGCTCAAACGGTCGACTGCGCGCGTTCCCAGTCCCGGGACCAGCCGCAGGAGACCATCTTCGCGTTTAATGCGCGGCGACCAGCGGTACTCATTGCGACTGAACGCCACCCCGGCAAAGGCTGGTAGAAAATACTTGCCGATACGCTGGCCGACAACCTCCTGAATAATTATGCCCATTTCTTCCCCGAAATCGAGCAGGCCGCGTTCGGCCCGATATTCGATTGGATCAGGGCTGAAGGTTGATGCATAAACTTCGGCAACAGCATCGGTCAATGCTTTGAGTCGTTTGCGCTTGGAACCCTGGTTGGCCAGAAAGAGGCTCTTGTACTTGCCAGAAAACGCCGCCCCGGTGCGATCTTCCAGAAGTGATGATGACCGGACAATCAATGGCGTATCGCCGAAATCATCAAGAGCCATCGACAATCCCTGCGCGATATCCGGTGGAAATGGTGCCTTCTTAAAGGTTTCGACGATATAGGGATATTCCAGCCGGACTTGATGAATATCTTTGTATTTCTGCTCGACGACTTCCTCGAAATTATTGAAGCGCATGAAATGCAGCAGGACATCGGAGGTGATATGCCATGATTTGGGGATACGGACATTTTTTAATATGTCCATGTCCTTCTTCTTATTTTTAATCACTTGCGAAGCCAGATACAGGCCGGCGCTTTTGCCGCCGATTCGGCCATGACTTTCGGCGCTGAAAACTACCCGTCTAAAGAGATGGTAAAAATCACGAATCTCAATCTGGTTTTTAATGATGTTGATATAGCCGAGCTGATCCGAGAGAATCCGCCGTATCAGGGAAACGAGAATACCTTTTTCATTGGGCGAAGAACCGCCCATTTCAGTGAGATGATAATATCTACGGATAGCATCGGTCACATCAGCCAGGTTTAAATTACGGTTTACCACCTGAACAAGAAATGACAGTTTATCTTCCTGAATCCATTTTTTGACCAGAGCCAGGATTTCCGCATGATCCAGAGCCTCGGCGGCCTTCTGGAAAATGACAGAGCCCAGTCCCCGTGGCGCTTTGGCATGATTGTTCTTGAGTGGCTGATTCCAGGTATCAGGTTGATCGCTGGCCGGATGAGCATCATGCGATGAATAAGACAGAAGCAATTCTTCAGCGCCGGGGACACCCTGCCAGCAGAGGTAGTTCAGCATTTTGCGCGTAATTGCGGCATACAGCTTGGCATCGGTTTGCTTAAGCATACGGATAACGATCTGCCACTCATGGCTCTCGTCGTCGCCATTGGTGCGTTTGGTTTCCCAGTCCTGGATAATACCACGCATTTTCTGGTGGGCGACAAATTGTCCAAGCCGTTCGGCAATAGTACGAATCAGCCGGGCTTCTTCCTTCAAAAACGGGCCATCATCGGCGACCGGCACATCCTCGAGATAATACACCGAGACTTTCCCGATCGTGATCTTATTGGCGATAATATCGGTCTGCTGACACCATTTGGTTTCAATGAGATCATCATGACGATATACCGAGTCCTCGATCTCGATCTTGGCCCGGCAGATGTCGGGATATTGCCACCCCGGCGGAATCGCCTCGATAATCTCGGGATATATTTCGTCGACCGGTCGGTTGAAATCGCTGAGGATTTCTTCGACGCGATATATGCAGTTGAGCTCTTTGGCCCGCTCCTGCAATGACAGCAGCAGGATGTCCATGGGGTCTTTACTCATGAAGAATTACTCCCCGACTGATGCGACCATCGACTTTGATGGTAAGCGGATTTTCAACACGGACATGATGCACAAATTGACTGGACTGAACAACCGGTTGCGCGCGAAGCCAGTCCCAGTCGATTTTCTCGCGATTGAAATTCACCTGGAAATACGGTATCCGAAAACTGGTCATGTTGTGGAAGAAATGTGTTCCCTGACTGAGCTCGACATTCATATTCGGCAAAGTCGCCTCAATAATTGCCCGGGCACCGGAAATCTGGCTCCATTCCACCGGAATACCAAGCCAGGGTTCCGATGATCCCCAACGACCGAAACCGATCAGCAGATACGGTCGGTTCTCTTCGACCAGTGTTCTATTCAGTGTCGATATTTCAGCGGCAATCGCAGGCGTGTTGGCCGCCGCGAACGAATCAGGGTCGACAAAGACAATGTCCGTGATATTATCAACTACGCCGTTTCCAAGTGCGCGGGTGGAAGTCGCCAGGGTCCGGCCGGAGGTGATATCCTCGTCGGTAATATCGGTTTGTTCCCGGCTGACCACCATCGGCCGCACCTGAAGCAGCGCAAATGAAAACTTCCCCGATGACGAAATCGTCGCGGCAAATTCGATTTCAACGTCGAGATGATACTGCGTTTCACAATGAATGAGCAGCGAACTGAGCAGCTCGGTAAGCTGGAAACGGTGATCCTTGAGTATCGGAGCAAAATTTATAATACGCGGACCGGGCCGTCCGACGCCCGAAACCACGCGGTCATTTTCGGGCAGAAAGGTTGATGCGATGTAATCAAGCGCGCCATCGTATTCAGCCTCACGCAGATCATACTGAACCAGGTATTCGGCTTCATTAAAAGGATCGTATTCAGGAGACGGTCCCATGTTGACAGCCCACCCCCGGGTTTGCGTCAGATCGAGCTGATCGCGGATCGATCCGAACGGCGGTGTGACCGATGGAAACGCCGGCGAAAAACTCCAGGAGATACCGCCGTCAACAATCGTCTTGCCCAAACCGGAGGCCAGATTGACAATACCGTGCTCCGGCTTGGCGCTGCCCATCGGGTAAAAATTATAGGATCTGGCCACGCCGGAGATGTCGGGATAGAAACGGTCGATATGACGCCGTCCGACAACCTCCTGAATAATAACCGCCATTTTCTCAACACGGGTATCCTTGCCGACCGCCCGATGATAATTACGGGCATTCCCAAACCAGGTCGAGGCATAGACGAATTTTATCGCCTCGACCAGTTTACGGAAACGGGTATCGACATCCGGTTGATTATTGGGGATCATCTTGGTGCTGTACACGCCGGCAAACGGTTCAAAGAGATCATCTTCAAGCAGCGACGACGACCGGATCGCCAGCGGGGTGGTGATTTCTGATATCAGGGCACGGATATCACCGACGATTTCAACCGGCAGATCGGCGCTCATGAAACGACCAATAATTTCTTTATCCGACGCCTCGGGATCATTCAGGAGATCATCAAGTTGATTGCGTTCGATGAATTGTTCGAAAATATCGGTGGCGATAACGACCATCTTGGGAATAGACAGATCTATGGCATCATACGTGCCGCCCGGATACTTGGCGTGCAGGATATCATGTATCGTAACCAGCCCGGTGGCCTTGCCGCCAATGCCGCCCTCCCCGATTTTGCTGATTATACTGCGTGAGCGGTAGAAGTCCCGGGTAAACCGTTCCACAGCATGATGTGTATTTTTTATTTCCGGCATTTCTGTATTCCTTCCTTCAGATATCCCCGGAAACGGGGATATCTGAATATGCAATCTAGACCCAGCCGCGATCCCGGCAGGCACGGGCAACGCGGTCGATAGCAATCATGTAGGCGGCGTCGCGCATATTGACACTATGTTGCGTGGCAATTTTATGTACCGCCTGAAATGCCGCTGTCATCTTCAGGTCGAGTTTGCCCAGGACTTCATCTTTGGCCCAGTAGTAATTCATATTGCTCTGGACCTGTTCGAAATAACTGCAGGTCACCCCGCCGGCATTGGCCAGAAAATCGGGCAGCAGGAAGACTTTTCGTTCAACCAGGATTTCGTCGGCTTCAGGAGTAGTGGGGCCGTTGGCGCCCTCGGCAATCAACCTGACTTTACTATTGATACGGGGAGCGGTTTCGGCAGTGATTTGATTTTCGAGCGCGGCCGGAAGTAAAATATCCACCGGCTGTTCGATCCAGGCTTCGCCGGGAAGAATTTCATACCCAAGCGCCTCGGCCCGGGCTTTATCAATACCGCCGAATCGGTCGGTGATATCCTGTAATTCAACCAGTGAGATACCATCGGATTTGCGGAAAGAATACGCTGTCTGATCCGCCTGATCCCAGCACGAGACACAGACAACTGTCCCGCCCATCTGCTCGAAAAGCTGAATAGCATACTGCGAGACATTGCCAAAGCCCTGCACCGATGCCGTCGTGCGATCAGGACGCAATCCGAGTACCCGAAGAGCCTCACGCACAAGGTAGATAACACCATAGCCGGTGGCTTCGGTGCGACCCAGTGAACCACCCATACCGACCGGTTTACCGGTAATAAAACCCGGATTATGGCTACCAATGATAGTCTCGTATTCATCCAGCATCCACAACATATGCTGCGCATTGGTCATGACATCGGGGGCTGGAATATCTGAAAGCGGACCGACATTACGAGCCAGTTGACGAACCCAGCCACGGCATAATTGCTCCTGCTCGCGATCACTCAGATTGTGCGGATCACACACAACACCACCCTTGCCGCCACCGAGCGGGATATCGACCACAGCGCATTTCCAGGTCATCCACATGGACAACGCCCTGACCGTATCGATTGTTTCCAGCGGATGAAAACGGATCCCGCCTTTCGACGGCCCCCGGGCATCGTTGTGCTGAACACGGAAACCACGAAAGATTTTTACAGAACCATCTTCCATACGGACCGGAATATTAAACTGATACTCGCGCATCGGATTGCGAAGGAGATCGCAGGTTGCCTGATTGAGGCCGAGTTTTTCCGCGACATTGTCGAATTGACGCTGAGCCGTTAGGAATGCATTATAGGATTCCTGCTTTATGGCTGAGATTGACATTGGTCTACCCTTTCATTGACACGCTAAACCCAGTGCCGTTCGGTCACGCAGATCGACAGCTCGCCACCTTTGTGACAATTTTCACAATTTATCAGTCGATGTCATAGTAAAAACCATGCCGAAAAATTACCGCGATTTAACGGATGCAAACGGCAAGGATATTAACCAGTTATATTCCAACATCTTATACGCGATAAACAGATTTTTCATTTTTTGAAAAACTACTTCATTTCGAAAATATCCATTTCATTTTAAAAATTTGGCTTGATTATTCCAAAATAGTCATTTATTTTGAAATACAAATACTTCATTATGAAAGGATTTCTATGCGCGCGGCTGACTTAGAACTCGATGAGTTTGTCCTTTTTCGTGACGGCAACATCGATCTTCAAGGGCGTCGGTTGGTCTTACATTCATCTCATGCCTTCGGGCAATTTCGTCGCGATATCATCGATATGCTGGGCCCAAAGAACTTGAAGCGCATCTTTTTACGATTCGGTTTTTTCTGGGGGCAGGCCGATGCCGCCGCCATGCGGGAAGCCTTTGCCTGGGATGATGTCCGGGAACATATCCGGGCCGGGGTCCGCATGATGAATCTCGAAGGACTGGCCCGAACTCTGGTTCGGCAGCTTGAATGGAATCCCGAAACGCAGGCATTTCGGATGGAAATCGAATGGCAGGGCTCATCGGAAGCCGAGGAGCATCTATTGGAATGTGGTTGGGCAACCGAACCGAGCTGCTGGAAACTGATCGGATATGCCAGCGGCTATGTTTCGTATTGTCTTGGCAAAAACATGTATTTCAAGGAAACCACCTGCCGGGCCATGGGCGATAATAGCTGTGTGGCTATCGGGCAGGATGAAGCAAGCTGGGGTCGGGAACTCGATGGTTATCGTGAATTCTTCGAGGCCGAGGATATTATCGGGACTGTAGAACGGCTCGCGGCCGAACTGGCCGAACGAAACCGTGAGTTGGACCGTCGGCAAAGCGAGTTCGAGACCATGTCGCGCTCGATGGGGCCATACTTCATGAAATACCGGAGCCGTGCGCTGCAAAACGTGCTCCAGATGGCTGACCGGGTGGCACGCTTCAACACCTCGGTTTTGGTCACCGGTGAGAGCGGCGTCGGCAAAGAAATTCTGGCCCGGTATATTCATGAACGATCGCCGCGGGCCGGTGAACGGTTCGTGACAGTCAACTGCAGTGCGCTGCCGGAAACATTGCTGGAAAGCGAGTTGTTCGGCCATCACAGCGGGGCCTTTACCGGCGCCACCCGTGATCGCGCGGGATTGTTCGAAGAAGCGATCAACGGCACCGTGTTTCTCGATGAAATCGGCGACATCACGCCGGCGACACAGCTTAAATTATTGCGGGTGTTGCAGGATAAGGAGATTGTCCGTATCGGGGAAAACGAACCGCGCCCGGTTGATGTACGCATTATCGCCGCGACCAACAAGGACCTGATGCAGGCGATAGCCGATGGTTCATTTCGTGATGATTTGTTATATCGCCTGCGCGTGGTCGAGATAGAAATCCCGCCGTTGCGTAAGCGTCCCGAGGATATTATTCCGTTGGCACGGCATATTGTAAAGAACCTGGGGCAGCGTCTTGAGATGCCGAACCTGCGGCTGGATGCGCAGTGTATCGACTACTTGCAGGCCTATGACTGGCCGGGAAATGTCCGGGAACTGGAAAACGCGCTCGAACGGGCCGCAGTCTTCAGCGAAGAGGGCATAATCAAACCCGGCAACCTCCCGCCGCGAATCATGTCAGTGGACCGTCCTCATTTCGATAATCGTGACATTGTCACGTTGTCGCTTGATGCTGTCGAACGCGAACACATTTTACGCGTACTCAAGGCCGTGTCGTGGAATAAATCCCGGGCGGCGGATGTGCTGGGGGTGAGTCCCTCGACATTATGGCGTAAAGTGAAACAATACGGCCTCGAACAAGTTTGAGGGACGTTTGTGCAGAAGAAAGGCCTGACTTTCGGCGTAGCCGAAGCACCTGTTTACACAAAAACGGGATACGCTATCTGCGCATCCCGCTTTTGTGCTTTATTCCGGTAATCAGCCATGGCGGCTATGGCGGGGTGTTGTGGTCCTCGTATCATAGCTGCAAGCGCCAATAATTTAGTAACCGGATTTATCATCGTCCGTTTTTCCCTTGTGCATGTCCTTGTGCATGTCCTTGTGCATGGTCATCATCTCTGAGGATTGGATTTCGCCGTTGGAGGCGACCATCAGTTTGTGCATCTGACCGTCCTGATTTTTTATTTTGACTTCATAATGCACCATCTTGCCATGCATAATACGGTCCGCTTCTTTGATGTCGGCGCCTTTGTGTTTGGCCATGATCGCATTGGTGACTTTTTCCGGCAATGATTTGACGGCCATATCGGCCTCGATATATTTGAGGGTGCCATCGGGCTTATACACATATTCCCGTTCGGTACCGACTTCCATAATCTCGATGACATAGCATTCTTCGCCATCGATCATTTCCCGGCTGTATTCTTTCACCTCATGATCGGGATAATGCATTTCAAAATTCGCGAGAACCGGCTGAGGGACTTCGGAGCGCTTGATCATGTATTCATCTTTTTCATGACTCTCGGCGACGGCCACGCCGGCAAAAAGCAGCAGGGCTATGGCCAAAAGTGATATATAGAGTTTCATATTCTCCTCCTGAGATTTGAGATACAGATTTCCTGTTATAATCAACGGGTAGATATTGAGATAGCTGAATGCTTCTCGGGATGTGCCTCGTAGAATATACGAAGTAAACGGCTATTTCGCAGGATTCAATTAATTTTGCCGTTTTTTGGAGGGAAAGACCGTATAACATTGAAAGCATATTGACCGACTGGTCGGTATTGGATATATTGAAGTTATGACACCCAAAAGAGTAGATAAAGATATCAAGCGCCGCGACATTATGGAAGCCGCACTCAACGTATTCTCCCAAAAGGGTTTGAATAATTTTAAAATGATTGAAGTCGCCGAAGCCGCCGGCGTCGGCAAGGGGACCCTGTATGAATATTTTGCCTCCAAAGACGAGTTAATTCAGGCTTGTTTTGAAGCGATCATGGATGAATGGGAGGGGTTTGTCCGGAGCAGAATGGGTTCAGAAACCGATAGTGAATTATTGATACGTACCATTATAACAACCACCTTCGAGTTCTTCACGGCTGAGCGAAAACGGTTGGAAGTTATGTACGATTTTTTCGCCCTCAGTGTACCCCGTGGTGAAGACAGCACCTCGATGCTGAAAGTTCAACCCCTGTATCAGCGGTTACTGGCCGATATTACCGAAATCATAAAGGCGGGAATCGAAGCGGGCCGTTTTCGACCGGTTGAGCCATCGCTGGCGGCATCGATGATTATGGCCCTGATCGATGGCCTTTTTCTGCAGGTCGCGCTGGGCGTGATCAAGCTCGATGACAACGGTTTCGAAGAGCGTATCGCGGATCTCGCTTTGTGCGGACTGATAGTGCGAGGAAACACCTTATGATGGGAGATGATGCTTACTATGTATAAATCTGTGCTGATGCTGCTTCTTGTGGTTTTGGTGGTACCAATATGGGCACAATCGGATGATGCTATCAATGTCGATTCACTGGTTCATGAGGTTGACCGTCTGTATCGGGCACAGTCATCCTATGCCGAAATCGAGATGGAAATTATTACACCGCACTGGGAACGGACCCTCAGGATGAAAGCGTGGTCACAGGGAATGGACAAGACTTTTATTCGCATCACCGCTCCGGCCCGGGAGGAAGGGATGGGCACTTTGCGGATTGAAGATGAAATGTGGAATTATCTGCCCAAAGCCAATAAAGTAATCAAGATTCCACCGTCGATGATGATGGGTTCATGGATGGGATCGGATTTCACCAACGATGATCTCGTCCGGGAGTTTTCGTTATTCGATGATTACACCTATGAGTTAATCGAACCAGATTCGGGTGACGAACATCTGCATTACATTAATCTGGTCCCGCACGAGGACCTGCCGGTGGTCTGGGGGAATATCGTAGTTGGCGCAACCAAAGATGAAATACTTCCGGTCTGGCAGAAGTACTATGATGAAAGGGGCGATTTGATGCGGGTGCTGTATTACTATGATGTCAGAGAAATGGGTGGTCGCCGTCTGCCGACTGTCCTGGAGATGGTCCCGCAAAATGAAGAAGGAGACAAAACAATTATTCGCTATCTCGATTTGAATTTCAATGTTGAACCTGATCCGGAGACGTTCAGCCTTCGGAATCTCCGTTCGCCTGAATAAACTGCTGCTTACATGACAACGCTTAAGATCGCATACAGGAATATATATCGCCAGAAACGCCGGACGATCCTGACCGTGCTGACTATGATGGGCGGTTTTGTGCTGGCCTCGATATCCATCGCGTGGTCAGATGGCGTCTACAGTTCGGTGATCGACCTCTTTACCCGCAATAAGCTGGGACATATTCAGATTCATGGCGAAGGATATCTCGACAAGCCAACCCTTTATAATACCATATCTGGGTATGAAGAAATTGGCGATACTATCGCGGCGATGGACGCCGTGGTCAACTGGGCGCCGCGCATTTATTCGGCCGGGTTGGCCTCGGTCGGAGACAACAGCGCCGGCGTGCGCCTGATGGGAATCGATCCGCAGCGGGAAGCTGCGACGACATCATTTGACAAAAAGCTGGTCGCGGGCAAGCTGTTTGGCGACACGACCATCAATGAGGCGATACTGGGCACCGCGCTGGCCAAAGCGCTGGAAGCCCAAGTCGGCGATGAACTGGTCATCTTGTCGCAGGGAGCCGATGGCTCTATTGCCAATGATATTTACACAATTGTGGGATTGGTCAAAACCGACGATGTCATCGACGACCGCAACACGGTCTATCTGACTATGACCGAGGCTCAGGAGCTGCTGGTTTTGCACAACCAATCGCATGAGATCGCGATTGTCATCGATAACCTGCATCGGGTCCGCCGAACCGCCGATGCGATCCAGAAAAAGCTCGATCGCCCCGAGCTGGCCGTGGCACCCTGGCAGGAATTTGCCCGGCAGTTTTATCAGGCGATGCAGGTGGACCGTCAGGGCACCTGGGTTTCGCTGTTTATTATTCTGCTGATTGTCGCGGTCGGGGTTTTCAATACGATTTTGATGACAGTACTGGAACGGACTCGCGAGTATGGCGTCCTGCGGGCAATCGGAGTGCGTCCCGGTCAGGTTTCTCGACTGGTCTTTTATGAGGTTGCGGTCATGGCCGTTCTTTCGGCTATCATCGGAACGGTCGTTGCGCTGGGGTGCAACTATTATCTTTCGATTGAGGGTCTCAACATCGGCGAATTTTCCTATGGCGGCGTCACGTTTTCAAATCTATATAGCGAAATAAACTTTCACAGCTACTGGATACCCGGCATCACAGTGTTTGTATCGGCGCTGCTGGTAAGTATTTTCCCAGCCTTGCGGGCGGCCCGTACCGCCCCGGCCAGAGCGATGCGGATGCATTGAGGCGATTATCATGACCCTGGGATTGTTCGCAAAACTTGCCTGGAGAAATGTCCTTCGTAACAAACGGCGTACACTGATTGCCGGAATAGCGGTTGCACTGGGACTGGCGGCGCTGATGTTTGTCGACGCCCTGCAAATCGCCATGAAGGAAAACATGATCGATGTCGCGACATCATCGTTTCTGGGCGAGGGGCAGATCGCTCATGGAGACTTTCGGCAAGCGCAGGAGATCAGACAGACAATACAGCATCATGAGGAAATCATATCTCGGCTGAAAGATGATGCGCGGGTGAAGAGTTTTACACCACGGGTACTTTCATTTGCCATGTTGGCGTCGCCATCGAATGTCGGGTCGGTGCAGATGGTCGGGATTCAGCCCTCGACCGAACAGTATATCTCACAAATCGATGATAATATTATCGCCGGTAAATATTTCGCCGGTGATGACAGCCATGATATCGTCATCGGCGCCAAACTGGCTGAACTTCTTGAAGTCGAGGTTGGTGATCGCGTAGTGATGACAGCCGCCGAAGCCTACAGCGGCCGATTGGCCCAGGAGTTGTACCGGGTTTCCGGAATCTTCCGTTTTGGTATGCCGGAACTGGATCGATATATGGCCTTTGTGCGTATTTCGCAGGCGCAGGAAATGCTGAATCTCGATAATGAAGTCCACCAGATCGCGCTGAATTTTTATAACCGCGATCTCGGGCAATATCGTGACGCGCTGTTCTGGCAGGAATACGATGGCCGGGGCAACGAAGCAGTCGGCTGGGTCGATCTGGTGCCGCAACTGGAGCGGGTGTTTCAACTATCCCGGGTAGCACGAATTATTATCACAGTTATTCTCTTCGGAGTAGTCGCCCTCGGAATTGTCAATACCCTGTTCATGTCATTGTATGAGCGTATGTTTGAATTCGGCGTGCTGCGGGCGGTCGGAACAAGACCATATGCCATGGCCCGCCTTATCATGCTGGAGGCGGCCGCCCTGGCGGTTATATCGATTATCCTGGGATGTCTTTTCGGAGCGCTCACGCTCGGCATTACATCACTTACCGGTATCGATTTCACGGGCATTGAATATGAGGGCGTCACCTTTACCAAAATGCTCTATCCGGTCTGGCATATTCAGCAATTTACCTTGTATCCGCTGGGATTTTTACTTTTCACCGCACTGGTGGCGTTGTACCCCGCGATCTATGCCGCCCGGCTGACACCGGTGAAAGCAATGCGAAAATCAATTTGAGGTTTTGAAAATGGCGACTGACACTCCTGTCATCGAAGCAAAAAATGTAGTCAAAACCTATAGTGACAACGGCATTCCGGTCAAAGCAGTACGTGGCGTCGATATGGTTATCACCCACGGTGAGTTTACCGCCCTGGTGGGGCCATCGGGTTCGGGAAAAACTACCCTGCTGAATGTCGTCTCCGGGCTGGATGATGTTACCTCCGGGCAGGTGTTGCTCGATGGCCGCGATCTCTCGGACATGAGCGGACGGGAGTTGTCCGATTTCCGCCGCGATAAAGTCGGTTTTATTTTCCAGGCCTACAATCTTATTCCGGTCCTGACCGTTGAAGAAAATGTCGAATACATCATGCTGCTGCAGGGTGTGGCTAAAAAAGAACGGCACGATCGGGTGATGGCCATGCTGGAACGGGTCGGCCTGCAGGAGTATGTTGATCGGATGCCCCCGAAATTATCGGGCGGGCAACAGCAGCGGGTGGCTATCGCCCGGGCTATGGTTGCCAAACCGGCCCTGGTGCTGGCCGATGAACCGACCGCCAACCTTGATTCGAAAACAGGCAGCGATCTTCTCGATTTGATGCGCGAACTGAATGAATCAACCGGAATGACCTTCGTGTTTTCGACGCACGATCAGATGATCATGGAGCGGGCATCGCGATTGATAACGCTCAAAGACGGCAAAATTGAAAGTGATCAAATGCGAAAGTAGCAAATATCATGGACGGGAAATTTAATACGATATTTCTTCTTTTGATAATTGCGCTGACGGCGGTAACGGTTCTGCCGGCATACGCCGAAAATTTATCAGTCGGCGGTTATGTTAAGTCATTCGCCGTCGTCTATGAATTTCCCGACTTCAGACTGGCTCAGGTCGGTGTTGATACGCCGCCGATCGGTTCGGTATCGAACAGGCTGCGGCTTACCTCGCGGTGGAAAGCCATGGAGTGGGTTGCTATTTCAGCGGCCTGGGATATGGAACCGCGCATTCAAGACCCGGCTTTGTTTTTTGCGGATGAAATCCCCGAATCAGCGGTCGGCCAAACCTATCGTTTCGATGATTTTGATCGCCGGATATACCCTGCTATGGATGACAGAGCCGGTTCTTTCGGTTTGTATCATAATCTCGACCGGCTGCAGATAGATTTACGCCTGGGGCCATTCGATGTCATCGGGGGCCGTCAGGCAATCGCCTGGGGATCATCGCGGATTATCAATCCAACTGACGTCCTGGCGCCATTTGCCTTTCAAGCCCTTGATACTGAAGACCGGATCGGAGTCGATGCGGTGCGAATCCGCTATCCGCTTGGCTTTATGAGTGAAATCGATGCCGGCATGGTGGCGGGAAAAGACAGTGAGCCGAAACACAGCGCGGCCTATCTCCGTTATAAAACATATGTACTTCAAACTGATGTGAGTGCGCTGGTCATGGCGTTCCGCGAGCATTTTATGGTCGGATTTGACTTCACGCGCTCGATCGGCGGAGCCGGAAGCTGGCTGGAGATGGCAATCGTCTGGCCGGATCGCCTGCAACCGGATAAAGATCAGCGTGGCGACAGCTACTGGCGGCTGTCGCTGGGCGCCGATTATAGTCTGGCGTCCAACACTTATGGCTTTATCGAATATCATTTTAACCAACCGGGCGGCTCCGATCCGGCGGACTATACGGACATCGTCTTTGGCATGCCCTATCGTGATGGCGCCGTGTATCTACTGGGTGAGCATTACCTGATTCCGGGAGTGCGACAACAGATTATGCCGCTGCTGAACGCCAACAGCGAGATTTTGTGGAATCTGAGTGATGCCTCGGCCTTCGTGGCGCTGACTGTAGAGTACAATCTGGCCGAAAATGTGTATCTGTCCGGCGGCGGTTTTGTGGGCCTGGGGCCGGGTCCGAGCAGTGAACTGGATCTGGAATCGGAATTCGGATCGTATCCGGATATCTTCTGGTTTTCGTACCGGTTTTATTTTTAGACCGGTTCGCTGTGTTTGGCGCGATTGGTCCAGGACATTATCGTAAAGACTATCACCGATACTCCCACTCCAAAGACAGCCGTATCGAGCTGTCCCATCCAATCGTGGATAGTGGGGCCAAACAGCGAAATATCAAAGTTGTTATGCAAAAGAATCACCCCGCGATAAGACAGGGCGGCGATCGTGGCGACTATCATTGTTATGAATATATTCGTATTCATCTCTTTAGAGCGCCGTCGATATAGCGCCCCGACGGTCACCGGAACAATAATCGCCGGCGCCCAGACATGGTATGTAAACAACAGCAGACCGATGATGTCGGACCAGAGTACCGCAATCAGGACGGCGGCGATACCCAGCCCGGCGGTGCACCAACGGGCCAGCCGCAGCATTTTGCCATCGCCTTTATCCTTCCAGCCCAGTTGATGTTCAAAGAGGTCTTTGACGAAAATCGCGGTCGATGAATTGAGCGCCGAGTCGGCCGATGACATGACCGCCATCAAGACCGCGCCGATCATGATCCCGCCGATCACGGGGCTGTGTAACTCCCGGACGACCATCGGCAAAGCCTGCTGCGGATCAATACCGGGGTAATGAATGCGGGCATAGAGCGCGATAAAGAACAACACAACCGGAAAGGTGGCGGCGAGGAAAAAGCCGACCCCGGCGATACCGAGTTTGGTTTCCTTAATGTTCCGGCCGATGCAATACCGGGTGGCATAACCGGGTGCAAACGTCTCGCCCAGCAAAAATGCCAGAAATGTTGTGATCAAAAAGACCCAGCCGTTGCCGCCATCGAGTTTGAAGAAATCGGGGGGGATGGTGCGATTGCGCCGTATTTTATCGGCGTAGGCATCCTGAATCAGCGATAGATTGAAGCGCCGCAGGGCACGCTCATCATGGGCGACCCCGATCCCCGCTTGTGACTGGGGTGACAGGTCAACCATCGTAAACCGTTCGAGCGTATAGAGCGCGCTGTCGTCCAGCAGCCAGTTCAAATGGCCCACAATCAGTTCTTTGGCCGAATCCGGAGCGGCGCTGGCGGGGTTAAATTGGTTAATAATCGCCAGTTGTTCCGGTTGCAACCGAGTTTGGATATAGACTGAGACTGAATCCTCCCCCTGCTGCCAGGCCAGAAGCAGGGCGTCCGGGTCGCTGATATCGGTTTGCCCGAAGCGGATAGGCACAAATTTTTCGGTATCGGGATTGTATGAACGGGCGATGTCGGGAATGCAGAAAATCAGGGTGATGACAAATCCGCCCATCAGCACGAGGAACTGGAAGAGATCGGTATGGATTACCGCCATTAGACCGCCGGCGGTGCTGTAAATCACGACCAGCATGCCGCCGCTAAGAATCGCCCAGCGAAGGATCGTAACCGAATCGGCGACATCGGGCAGGATCGCAGCCAGAACAGTCCCAAATGCCGCCATTTGCGCGGCCACGATGAAGACCGAAAACAAAAGCGACAACAACAGGACCAAAAAGCGCGTTTGTTCGCCAAAGCGATGGCCGAAATAGCCGGCTACGGTGTAGAGTTTCGCCTCCCGAAACTGCGGAGCCACGACCAGGCCCGAGAAAATAAAATGCAAATAGCCGCCGGTGGAAACCAGCAGCATGAGAATGCCCCATTCATATGTCTTGGCGATTGCCCCGATGGAATACCCGCCGCCGATGACAGTTGCCCCCATAGTGCAGAAGAGCATGAACCAGCGGACATTGCGACCGGCTATAAGGAAATCATCGGTACTACCAATACTGCGGGCTTTGGAGACACCCTTAACAAAGATGAAAACCATGTAGGCAATGACGATGCCCCAGAGAATTAGCCGTTCGCTCATGTACGCTTCCCTGTCAATGCGGACCGCAGTCCACTATCCCCTGATTACTCCTGCTGATTGAAGTTTTCGATTACCGGCTCGACTTCA
Organism: uncultured Ignavibacteriales bacterium; assembly: GCA_964526635.1. Lineage (GTDB taxonomy): Bacteria > Zixibacteria > MSB-5A5 > GN15 > JAAZOE01 > CAZGLR01. Next base: position 57,134 of record CAZGLR010000003.1, read on the forward strand.
AATTCCCCCTCCGTCGAGACTTCGGCTCCGATTTTTTTCTGGAAGACATCCAGCGGCGGCTGCACTTCCTTGGTGATATATTTCCCGCTCATCAAACGCAGCAACGCCGAATAATTAACCCGGAATTTAATTGCATCGCCGACCCGAAGGCCCTCGGGATTGTCTCCGAGATTGACCACGGTAATATCACTGGACGCACCGGCGATACGACAATTAGGATTTACCGGGGTCAACCCGGCAATATCGGAATCGAGTTGTCCGACACTGACGAGAGCCCGGTGACCACGGCTCCCGGGGGTGGCCTCTTCACCATTTTCCGCCTGGAAGGGCTGCACCGATCCGGTTTCAACCATCGGATTCAAGCCCTTTTCCTTGATCTCGGCGATTTCTGTTTCCAGCAGAATCACATCATCGCGCAGGCCCCGCAGGGTGCCGCCATTGACCAGATCGGTACCGAGAAAAATCGCTTCCCCTATCCTGAAATGATTTATCGCGCGCGGCAGGATGTTATCGCGAATCATAGGCAAAACGATAGTCGATCCGCCGGAGATCATCGGAAGGCGCCGTTCAAATTTCAACTCCAAGAGTTCACGATAGAGAATCAACTGGGTAAACTGGTCAATATTAGGAATCGCCCCGGCCAGGCAGCCGATATTGGCGCCAATGCCGAGCACCTCGATATTGGATAAATCAAAAACATCCTGGTAAAACTTAACCAGCGAACCGGGAAGAATGCCCTCGCGCAAATCGCCCAGTTCGATCATGATAATGATGCGGTGGATTTTATCCTGTCGGCGGGCTTCTTCATTAAGCAGCTGAATTATCTCGATTTCGCTGTTGAGGCTGACATCAGCCAGTTGCACCGTACGCTTTATGGATGATTTATCGGGAATACGAAGATACCATGCCTCGAAATCAGAAATAATCCGTTCGATCGCAGCCAGATTGTCCAGCCGTGAATCACCCATGGAACGAACCCCGAGATATTGCAGCGCCCGGAGTGAATCGGTATGGCCGCAAAGCACCTTGGTGACAACTGTCCAGCTGGCGCCATGGGCATCCATAATATCGCCAACCGTCCTGAGGTTATGCCTGAGCGCCTCGAGATTGATGATCAAGCGATTCATGGTGTGTACCTCATTTCGGCATACTTGGTCGTAAAGCCAATTCGTTCATACAAGCGCTTGGCCGGATTATCGTATTCAACATGCAGTTTGACGTCGCAATCCGCGATATCCAGCGCATGCTGAATAATCTTTTTGCCCAGACCCTTGCCGCGCATCGAGGGATCAACCGCGACCATCACCAGAAATATTTCAGGAATATATCCCCTCATACCGGTGCTGAGCATTATGACTCCCCCCACCGGCTTGCCGCCGCTTTCGGCCATGACAATATACCCGGTTTTCTCACCACGTTTAATAAAGGCGTCATCGATTGCGCGACGGACATCCGGCAGCGGATCCTCATAAGGTTTCAACGCTTCATGCATAAACTCGGCAAAATCATCAGCAGAGATATGTTCCGGAAATTGGTCCGCTCCATAAACCTCATGCATCTTTATCTCAGTATCAGCTATCGTCATTTCTATCTCTCCCTTGTTTCGTATGAGTACTCCGAGTGATTCCGAAATTTTTTCGAAACCACCAGTACCATCCTGTTCGGATTCAATCAGTGAATGAACCGCCAGCATCGGTGAGGCATCCAGTCCATCGGCCCCCATCATGCCGGCCACAGCCCGCAGAGAATCCAGAATACGGTGCCGTTCGTCATCTGATAATCGCCCGATTTTTTCGACAAACTCCTCCTGGAGCAGCGGCGGCGATGATGCCGCCATTTTGCGGCCTTCATCGGTAGCGGATATAACGACGCGCCGTCGGTCGGAATCCGACCGCAATCTGTTGACCAGTCCCCGTCGTTCCAGGCGGTCAATAATACCGGTTATCGTGGCGTTGCTGAGGGTTACACGGCGGGCCAGTTCTCCCGGCGAAAGCTCTCCTGAGCGAATAATTTCTGTCAATACAATCAGTTGAGGGCCGGTCAGATGACAGGTCCGAACCAGGTGACGGGAATGTAAATCGATAGCCCGGCTGATCCGCCGCAGCGCGATCAAGACTTCATCTATGGTCTTCTTTTCGGTTTTCATAATTCGCCCATATATTATTTTGCATACTAAATATTACGATACAAAACATACAAGTCAAGGAAAAAAACCTGCGGGAAGCTCAGATCAAACGCACCTTATTGGTCATTCTCGCTGTTGTATACCGTTATTGCGGATCGCTTGTGATAAAATATTTGAAGAACATGCGCACTGAGTATTATAGGACGCCATCAGGTAGACAAAAAACCCTGATTATATCCTTTATATAGTATTTACCTATTTCGGGATTGTTACCATGACAAGGTAGTGGAAATGATACTGCCCTCCCCATTATATCGGGATGGTAAATGACTCTGTGACTTCCTTTTCCTTCCCTTATGTATTCTTCGAAGCGATCGTCAAATTTTCGAAGTCTTTTTATTAGGGTTTTATATTTATATGGTTTTAACTTAGGCAACGGAGAAGCTTGCACTTGGGAAATTGTTAGGAATGGGGATATGGCCTAGCCTGTGATGTCTGTCAAGCCTCTTCTTCTGGCGCGGAATATCTATTAATGCCTTTCGCAACAGAGAGTTATAGGTTTCAGAAACCTCTGGGGGGGCCGGTCGATCAAGCAAGGCTGGCTGATTCTTGTACATTGCAAAACTCACCTGCATCTCGGTAAGTTCAATGAGCGTCTTCATGGCTTCATTAAAAGATTTGCCATATCCAACCAAATCGGTCTCCAAGCAATGCGCAGACCATGTATCTTTGTCCACCTTCTTGCCAAGAACTCTTAAGCAAAGAGTTATTGGGTCTGACGGCATGTTTTTAGGCTCCATTTGTATATCACCACCTGTTTATAAAAATCGACAAAAAGAAATCCAAACTTTAGGCTTAGCTTCTATCCTCGAATTAAAGCCTTCACTGTTTTAACGAAAAATTGTTGGTTTAGTTTAAAGATTTTAGCCTTTTCAAGGTCCGTTCTACTTCAATAATACCTAATTTCCCCCAAAATGCAATAATTTTTGCAAAACTATTATTATATGGGCTTTTAAGAAAATCACCAATCACTTAGTAGTAGTTTAGGTCATTTTCAAGTGTTAGCAAACCGTTAAATCCAAAATGACCCACTACCAAAAAACCAAATTATTCTTTTGCAATGACTTAATCAGTCGACGACAACTCGTGGGATTTCTGAGGGAAGCCGTACCAGGACTTCATAGTTGAGAAAACGGGTCAAATCGGAAAACGAGGCCACCGAGATGGACCGTTTTCGCTGCTTACCGATCAGGACGACTTCATCGCCCTTCTGAATATCTTTGAGTCCGGTAGCATCGATCATGATGACATTCATATTGACGTTACCCACTACCTCGCATCGGCGACCGTGAACCAGGACATGGCCCAGATTGGACAGGCTGCGGGTGAAGCCATGAAAATACCCGATTGGAACAGTCGCGATTTGTTGAGTTCGCGTGGTTTGATAGGAATTGCCATAACCGATAAACTCACCCGGATCGACCGTTTTTATACTCATAATCGAGCTTTTCCAGCACATAACACGCCGCATGGGATCAATCATTTTGGTTTTCATGGTGGCGAGATTATTCATGTAGTAATCCATACGGGTTTCGCGGCTGGGCCAGAAACCGTATTGGGCAATGCCGATGCGGATCATGTCGAGGCGAGTTTCGGGATAAGTCAGGGCAGCGGCGGAGCAGGCGATATGCCGATAGGCGGGTGTCACCTGCTGGGTTTTAAGCCATTCTACGGCTTTATGATATATCTGTAATTGCCGTTGGATGCGAAGGTAATTACTGATACTTTCGGCGCCGGCCAGATGGGAACAGACACCCTCGAGAATAAAACTGCCGGGGTCCTTTTTTATGATAGTAACAGCTTTCAGCAGTTCATCCATGCCCAGGCCGAAACGATTCAATCCGGTTTCCAGTTCGAGATGGATGCGGGCCGGTTTTTTGAGTTTCAGCGCGGCCCGATAGGCGGCATTGAGACGATCGAGCTCAAAGACATAAAATGAAATATCGTTTTCCACCGCCCATTCGATAGCGCCATTGTCGATAGCGCCCATGATCATTATATCGCTGTTGCAGGTTCGGCTTTGCAGGGCGGCCAGGGCCTCTTCGGCACTGAATACCGAAAAATGGCGGACGCCGCAATTCTCGGCCATCGGAAGAAAAGTCCCGATGCCATGGCCATAGGCATTGCCCTTTATAACCGATGAGAATCGTATGCCGGATCCGACTTGCTTTTGTAGAAACGCAAGATTTCTGCGGAGTGCTGATTGACTGAGTTCTATGCAGGACGTAAAAAACATGAAACTACTCTACTGCGATCAGCTTTCCCTTTCCATAAGGCGTTTACAGATTCTATAGAACATATCGGTTCCCTCGCCGATCAGTTGATCCGGGAAATCATAGTCAGGATGATGCAAGACCGGCGTATCTTCTCCGGCGCCGAGACCGAACATAGCTCCCGGGAAGGCTGCTGCGAAATGGCCAAAATCTTCTGAAAACGCAAAGGGATGTTCGGGGATTATTACTTTCCTGTCTGTTTCTCCTGCCACGGTTGATATCAATTCGACCATGCCGGCATCATTGACAGTCGACGGAAACTCCTCTACCAGACGGGTTTGGATATCAAGATCATAGGCTGCGGCGATTTTACCGGCGCGTTTTTCGGCAATGGAAGTAAGGCGTCGCATTACATCGTCGCGGTAGGCCCGGAAGGTAGCCATGACAGTCGCCTGGCCAGGGGTAGTGCCGAAAGCAACCTCGCCCAGTTTGGCGTGGATGACTGTAACCTTGGCCGCCTCGTGAAGCGCCGCGGCCTGTTGGGGCAAAGCTCCGAGCATCTCGATAATCTGGGCCATCGCCAAGGCGGGAGTCCGGGCCCGCTCGGGTTCGGCGGCATGGGCGGTGGCGCCATGCAGGTCGATAATCATCCCCACCGATGCCGAAGCAAAAACGCCTTCGCGGATAATAATTGAACCCATCGGGTATCCCGGCAGATTGTGCAGGGCCAGGCTGTGGTCGGCATCGATCGCATCGAACTTTTCATCGGCTATCATGCGGGCCGCCCCCTGGCCGGTTTCTTCCGATGGTTGATATACGACCGTCACACAGCCCGGAAAAGACCGGTCCGATGAAAGCCTGGCCGCCAGCCCGGTCACGATTGTCATATGACCATCGTGGCCGCATTTATGCGCCACGCCACTGGTGTGCGAGGCATACGGCAGGTCGGGAGCTTCATGTATCGGCAGGGCATCGAGTTCGCAGCGCACGATAATGTGGGGATGTTTTCTGGAGCCATTAAACGTCGCGGCAATACCGCTGCCGCCGATACCGCTTATGAGCAAATCGGGATTAAGTGTTTTCAGCCGATCGGCAATGAATTCGGCGGTTTTGAATTCGTTGTCGGATAATTCCGGCTGCTGGTGAAGCCGATGCCGCATTTGAATGAGATTGTCGTCCGTGAACGCCATGTGTCTCCCGCAGTATGCTGCCATTTCGTTGCCTGTCGCTATTTCTTATAGTCGTCAATATAGCCGGAATCCGCAACCGGTATTTGGCTGTTCCCGGCCTGAATGATGACAGCGTCAGTAGATAATACGATATAACAGAGAGTATACGGAAGCACAGGATATGTCGGCGCGGCATACCCTGTGTTCTCAGGTAGAAAGAGTTCTTAATAGGCGCAGCCGCAGCTTATTTCATTAAGCCCCTTGAAGACAAATTGCGCCAGGGCGACAGCATCGCCGACATTGATTCCGCAATCGCCATTGGCATCGGCCTCCAGACCGCAGTCGGGTAGTGGCCCTGAGCGGAATACAAAATTCACGACGAACACGGCATCGCCGATATTGGTCTGGCCGTCGCTATTGGCATCGCCCGGCGTATCGCAGCAGCCGGTCGGGCGCGGGGTGCCATCCTGCCAAAATCCCTCTTTCAGGACAAAACCGTTTCCGGTACCCAGACCGATGGCAGTTTGCGAAATGGTTGCGGCGAGGATATAATCGGCCGACTGGCCATTGATACTGCCGCCGTTGGACAGGACGTCCCAGGTAATTTCATAGAATGCCGAATCAGACTTGTTCGCCGGTACTTCCCCTTCAGATGAAGTCTGCCCCGATGTCGATGGCTGTGATTCTGAGGCACCATGAGTACCGATAGTTACATTTTTTGACTCCTTTAACTTACTGGACGAGGATGTCTCCATATTGCCGGATGCCAGTGAAGTCATCCCGGCGGCGCCCGCCCAGGATGAGATCAGCATACTGAGTACGATAAAAAAAACCGTCAGCAGTCGGGGCGGGCATAGTTGACCAGCTGAACCTTTTTCGTAATACATTTCCATGATCCTCCCCCTATTCACTCGCCACCGAACCGTAGGCCGTGGGATAGAATACTGCGGTGATATAGGGATCATAGATGGTTGTCACCGCCTGTGCGGAATTTTGTGCCGCGGCTAATGCTTCAAGGCGAAACTCGTGTGTCCCGGCCGGCTTGAAATAGACCCGCTGTACCTGTGCCGACATGTTCTGTGTAGCGTCCTCAAGTGATTTCAAAGAGGCGCCGCCATAGCTGACACCCACCTGAACCGCATAAGGTCGTACCATAGATCCGCCCGATGTTTCATCTATTTGCAGCAGCGCCTGATTGAAACCGAGTTCGCCATCGAGACTAACAATACCGCCACCGTTGACCATAATGTAGCCATCGATAGGTGTCGTAATGGTCGTGGTGATCACATCGACAGCCGAGATGGTATTTTGATCAAGGATGATTTCCCTGATATCACGATCCTCCGCCAGACCGGGTTCACCGATTATCTCATCGGGTGAAATCGATTCATTCGGCAGATTGACCGAGTTGTCACCGGCGGGACCCGCGACATCGAATACACCTTGCGGAGTGTTCGTGTTAATGCCGACGCCATTGGCGGCGCGGACAATAAACTGATTGGAGTCGGTGGCGGCAAAATCCTGATCGGTATTATCCGCCCATACAAAAGAGCCATTAAATAGCGATATCGCGCGCCGTCCGGCGGTAAAGGCGTAGTCGCCATCGGCGACATTGCTGAGGCCGCCGGGAATAATCGCAAAATCACCGGCAGCAGCATTGTCCTTACCGCCGGCGATAATGGCATAGTTTCCTGAGGCAATATTACCGCTGCCGCCGCCGACTGTCGAGCCGATACCGGATGCGGTATTATCATAGCCGCCGCTGATTACCGCGCTTTCACCGGAGGCCTCATTGGATGAACCGCCGCCTACTGTTGCCGAATCGCCCGAGGCGGTGTTTTCGAAACCGAGTACGGTTGTCTGTTCGGCATCGCTGCTGTTTTCACCCATAGTCAACTGACCAAAGCCGCGAATGTTACCATTGGCCTGAACAATCAAGCTGGTATCATCTTCGTCTTCACCGAACATATAGAGACCATCACTGCGAATTTCGACTTTACGAAATGCTTCCCCGGCCCAGGTATTTTTGGAATCTACCGGTTCATAGAATTTCATCGTCCCAAGACCTTCCTGATTTACAGTGATATCCATCACCTTAAATGGTGTTGCCAGCGGATCGGCTTTGGAATCAACCGGCTCATAGAAAGATATTGTGCCGAATCCCTCGGGGCTGACATACACATCGAGGACTTTGTTTGGTGTAGTGTTGATCTCGAATTTGGAATCAACCGGTTCGTAAAACGACAGATTGCCGAATCCGGCGGCATCGACCGAGGCCTCGAGAGCCGGGACGGCATTGGCGCCCACGATCACGAGACCATTACCGGACGTATCGGACTGCGCAGGCGTGACCTCGAGAGCGCCCTCGATTTTGCCGCCGCTGGCGCCATCGACCGTGCCGACGCGCAAGGAGTAGCCATTGGCGGTAAACTGTGTCCGAGGAGAAATCGGCTGACCCATAACACTGACTTCGAGATAACGGTTCTCACCGGCAAAGACAGTATCGGATAGCTCGACAACCGAGCCAAGTACGGTACCGAAGAAACCGTCGATAATCGCAACAGAATTCTGGGTCTCAGACCATTTGAGGTCGCCCCCGACCGGCGCATCGAAAATGGCGAAGGTTAACTGATAGGTGCCATCGGACAATGGTTGACCGGATGACTCAAACAACCGGCCCTGATAGTTGATCAGTCGGGGAACACCGGCTATGGCAACGGCTGTCATCAGCAAAACAGTGCACAGGCTCACATACAGTATCGCTTTTTTCACCCTTTTTCTCCTTGTTCTCCAAAACACAAATCGGACGATCAGAAAGACCATCATCGCAGATATACAAAGCAGTTTGAGCGTTAACTTGTGTAAATGGACTATTTGTAGTACTGAAAGAGCCGGCAATTGGACAATATCCCCAAAAGAATAAACCGGCGACAACCCCAATTATATGGACCTCTCTTGTCTATTATTACGTATATTGGAAAGGGATAGTTGATTTTTCTTGTATGTATTGGCGGGGTTGTTAATCCGATGACCGACGACGGTAAGCACATCGACCGGACGCAGGCGATTATCGTACCCGGACCGGGTGTGAACATTTCCCATTATCACATTGAACGACCCCTGGGTGAAGGCGGTATGGGTGAAGTGTTTCTGGCCCGTGACCTGACGCTGGAACGTCTGGTGGCCCTGAAGTTTCTGCATCCAGCGGTGGCCAATGACCCGGTTTTTCGGGAACGGTTCACCCGGGAGGCACGAACAGCGGCGGCCCTGAATCATCCTAATGTCGTTACGGTCTATGAAGTTGCCGAGTCCGATGAGCGCGTGTTTATCGCCCTTGAATATGTCGAGGGATCTTCTCTGCGCGAGTTGATCGATAGCGGAACGATCCCCTGTGATACCTGCATCGATATCATCATCCAGATATGTAATGGCCTGCAGGCCGCGCATCAGGCAAAACTGATTCATCGTGATATCAAGCCGGCCAATATCATCCTTGACCGTGATAACCGGGTGCGGATTCTTGATTTTGGGCTGGCTAAGGGCGAGGGCGACAAAAGCCTGACCCAGGCCGGCATGACGCTGGGCACGATCTCGTATCTTTCGCCTGAACAATGTCAGGGAAAAACGCCTGACCCGCGCAGCGATATTTTCGCTTTAGGTGTGGTTTTTTTTGAGATGCTGACGGGCCGGGCACCCTTTTCGGGTGATAATATCCCGGCAACGTTGTATTCGATCGTTCATGATAAAATTCCATCTGTTCACGAGATCAGGCCGGATGTGCCTGAGGCGATTCAACCGATTATGGAAAGAATATTATCCCGGCCGCCGGAGCAGAGATATCAGACTGCCGCCGAATTCAAAGCCGACCTGATAAGACTCAGCCAGGCGCCTGCGGATGCCACTACCTCAGTATCCCTGCCGGTATCGGATACGACAGTAACTATTGCGACGCCGGCGCCCACTCCGGAAAAAGAAGCGAAATCGCTGGCGGTCATGTATATCCGAAATCTGGGATCAGAGGATGATGAGTTTTTATGCTACGGCATCACCGAGGATTTGATAGTTGACCTGACCCGCGTCGGGACGATGCGGGTGGCCTCGATGCGGTCGATCATGAAGTACAAAGACAGCGATGCCGACCTCGAGGAAATTGCCCGGAAGCTCGATGTCCAGATGATTCTCGATGGCTCTATTCATAAGGCCGGCGATAACATTCGTATCTCGGCACAACTGGTTGACACAAAATCAGGCGAGACCCTGTGGGCCCGTCGCTGGCAGGAGTCTATTAACACCCTGCCGGAGATTCAGAAGGCGCTCGTCGATGGTATCAGCGATGCGTTACAACTCGATGAAGAAGTTATCGAAAAGGCCCAGATCGGCATAACCATCGCACACGATGCTCACGCGTATGAGAATTACCTCAAGGCAAAGTACCATTTCAGCCGCAAGCAGGACCGCAGTGATGTTGAAATTGCGCAGGGATTGTATGCTCTCGCGTTGAAACAGGAACCTGATCTACTGCCTGCCCGGGCCGGTATCGCCGAGATTGCCATGTACAACGGCGAATTCGGCAAGGCGCGGCAAATATTGAAATCGGCCCTGGAGGCCGCCCTGCGGCTGCAACGGCCGGCCGATAAGGCCGAGGTGCACCGCCTGTTTGCGCGCCTGGAGGGAAGGCAGTCCCGCTGGGCTGCCGCGCGGGAGCACGCCGATGCCGCGATTGCTCTTTGCCGGGCACATGACGACTTGGCCGGTGAAGCGGAAGCCCTGGGAATACTGATTTCTATTTTGCAGCCGCAGGCCCGCTTCGATGAAGCTATCGAATGTTTCGATCGGGTTCTTGAAATCGAGCGGCATCTTGATGACAAGGAACGTATGGCTGATGCACTAAAAAGTATGGGGGTAGCGTACTCGCGCAAGGGCGATTATGATCGCGCGTTGTCATTGTACGAAGAAGCGCTGGAACTGGCCCGACCGCAGGAAAACCTGTCACTGCAGGCGGCCTGCCTGTCGAATATCGGCAATATTCATTTTTTCCGAGGGCAGTTCGAGGACGCCTTTGGCCATTATCAGCAGGCCCTTGAGATCAGCGATACGATCGGTGATCTGGCCCTGTCCGCCCGGCAGAATATGAATATGGGTTTGATCAAACTCCAGCTCGGAGAACACAAACAGGGGGCGATGCTTCTGGATTCGGCGGCGGCTATTTTCGAAACTTTGGAAGACAAGGCCAATTACGCCATGTGTCTTGTCAACGGCAGCCAGGCCCATTTGACGCTTGGCCAGGTTACCCCGGCTATTGACGCCGCCAAAACTGCTCTTGAGATAGGCCGCGAAGTGAAGCACCCCCTGGTGACGATTGATGCCCTGGTGCGGCTGGGCGCGGCCGATTTCTACACCCGAGATTATGCCGGTGCGCTAAAGCACCTGTTTGAAGCAATGGAGATGGCCGAGCAGGCGCAGATGAACCGTAACCTGGCCCATATCAACCTGGTCCTGGTACAAATTTTTTATCACGGTCGCGATTTGCAAAAAAGCCGCGTTCACGCCAATCGGGCGCTGTCAATCGCCCGCGAAATCGGCGACAAAACAGCTCTGTCTATGGCCAATGCCTATCTGGGTGCGGTCTCGGCGTGCGAGGGATTATTCAATGCCGGACGGCGCCAGCTTCGCGATGCCCTGCGGAGCATTGAGAAAATCAACGATCATCAAAAGACAATCCAATTGCAGACCCTTCTGGGGCGGGTATTAATTGAATGTGGCAGTAGTGAAGCTGACTGTGAAGATGGTCACCGTCTTTTGAAAGATTCCCTTGAAACGGCGCAGAGTCTTCACCTGGCCCCGGAGATCAAGACAATCGAGGAATACCTCGCGGAGCAGTGAGATTGATATTGTGCGCGAGGCTTAACTGCCTGTCTCATTCCCTATCAGATGTCCGGTCGCGGATCAATTATCGGAAGAGAGAACAGGACAAATGGCTCAAACGTTTTTAAACTAATTTTTTAGCCTACTTCCCTGAGCCGGGGTTGCCGGGGCCGAAGACCGGGGTCCGACCGCTGGGAACATGGCTCGGGACTGTTGTCAAAGACGGATCCAGGCCAGAACACGGATCGGTCAACGATTTCAAAAACGCTACAATATCCAGCACTTCCTGCTCAGTCAGATGCAAGGCATCACGTAATCAGAAATCGCCGCCAGTTGAATTAATTAATAACTGTTTTTTTTCAACAATAATCTCCATTTGAGTAAGGAGCAGGAGCAGCAACGGATGTCAGGACACATTATAACTATTGCGCAAGTGTTAAAGATGTGCGTACTCTAATGCAAATGCACGAAACCGCCTTTATCATATCGGTGGCGCTTCTGGCCGGTGTTATCTGCCAGGTAATTGCCCAGCACCTGCGTCTGCCGAGTATCGTCCTTCTCCTGGCCGCAGGTATCCTGCTGGGACCCGATGTTGCCGGTCTTGTCCAGCCGGCCGCCATTGGCGGGGGCATGCAGGCGCTGGTCGGGTATGCGGTGGCCATAATCCTGTTCGAGGGGGGGATGAATCTCAGTATTCACCGTCTACGGCGGGAATCTCAGGTCATTCAGAGTTTGATAACCCTCGGCGCCATTGTGACCGCAATTGGAACAACAGTTGTCACCCGGCTTATCATGGGCTGGAGCTGGTCGATATCCATGCTGTTCGGCACGCTGGTCATCGTCACCGGTCCAACTGTTATCACACCGCTTTTACGGCGCATCAAAATCAAACGGTCTCTGGAGACGATTCTCGAAGCCGAGGGTGTACTGATTGATCCGATCGGTGCGATTATTGCTCTGGTGGCGTTGGAGGCGGTAATTCATCCGCCCGAGGGAGCGCTGCTTACAAGTCTCCTGTATTTTTCGATGCGGCTTGGGACCGGCGTTGTCATTGGCCTGACTGGCGGGCTTATTATCTCCCTCGTGCTGCGGCCGCCTCGGCTGATTCCAGATGGTTTTGTCAATGTTTTTGCCCTTTCCGGCGTCCTGGCGTTGTTCCATATCAGCAATGTCCTGCAACCGGAAAGTGGTATCGGCGCGGTGACCGTGGCCGGATTGACTGTCGCCAACTTCTGCAATCGTGTCCTGCGTGAACTGATGGAATTCAAAGAGCAATTAACACTACTGTTGATCGGGATGCTGTTCGTGCTTCTGGCCGCCGATGTCCGCATAGAGGAAATCCAGCAACTGGGCTGGCCGGGGGTATTGACGGTTGTTGCTATTATAGTAATTGTGCGGCCACTGAATATTTTCACCTCAACTGTCCGGTCAAACTTGCCACTTAATGAAAAGGTCTTCCTCTCCTGGCTGGCCCCGCGCGGGATCGTGGCGGCAGCGATTGCCTCGCTGTTTGCAATCTCTCTGGCCGACGCCGGCATCCCCGGCGGTACGGAACTCCGGGCGATGGTCTTCCTGGTGATCGGAATGACGGTCGTCATCCAGGGTTTGACCGGCGCTATGGTCGCTCGCTGGACCGGTGTCAAGCGCGAAACCGGCAGCGGCTATGGCATCCTTGGCGCCAATGATCTCGGCCGCCTGCTGGGCAAAACGCTTCAGGAAGGCGGTCAACGGGTGGTCCTGGTCGATTCCAATGCCGACGCCGCCAATATCGCCGAAGCGGAGGGCCTCAAGGTCATCTATGGCAACGCCTTTGAAGACAGTATCGCCTACCGGGCCGGTCTTGAAGATATGGCCGCCTGTATTGGCTTGACCTCAAATGAGGAAGTCAATTTTCTTTTTGCACGGCGCGCGCGGCGTGTGCTCCGCGTCTCGCTCCATTATGTGGCGCTGCATGACGGCAAGGGGCATGTCACCGCCGATATGATTCACAAGGAAGACTCACTGGTGCTGTTCGGTTATAATCGAGATATCGACCTGTGGATAATGCGAGTACGGCGCAAACTGGTATCGCTGGAGATATGGCGCTGCAGCGAAGATATCACGGTGCAGACTATTACCGAATTCGAAAATGATGAAGTTTTCAATAAATCGATGCTGCCGTTAGCCTACACCCGTGAAAACAAAATCAGACCAGTCGACCATAAAACGCGTTTTCGCAAAGACCGGCTGTTTTACTTCCTTGTCCTCAACGAACGGCACAATGATGCTATCGCATGGCTGCAGGAACACGATTTTGAAATCTATCGCCCCCCCGATCCCTCAGAACCAAAGAAGACCACATCATGACCAAAATCATCATTCGATCTGAACAGCCCACCGATATCCCGCTGATTCACCATATTAATGAACTCGTATTCGAACGGCCTGAAGAAGCCAGACTGGTTAATGCGCTGAGAGAATCGCCCTACTGGATCGATGATTTATCGCTGGTTGCCGTGATGGACGATGTAGTTATCGGGCATCTGCTGATTACTGAAATTTCGATTACATCGGGAGATCATATTGTGCCGGCTCTTGGGGCGGGACCGATGGCGGTCTTGCCTGAATATCAGGGGAAGGGTATTGGAAGCGCGTTGATGCGACATGCGCTCGATCGCTGCAAAGAACATCCCGATTACAGCCTCGTTGTTCTCATCGGCCACGCCGGGTACTATCCCCGATTTGGGTTTAAACCGGCGCGACCCAATGGTTTTTCTCTGGCCCGATGGGAGAAACTGGTTTCCGATGACGCTTTCATGGTCTATGAATTACAACCGGGCGCCCTGAAGGAGACGCCCGGCCTGATATCATTTCCGACTATTTTCGATGAGGCGCTGTAGTATAAAAACTGAATTACGACAGTGACAGTTTTTCTGATCAGCTGCCCTTGGTCCATTTCTTTGTACTCAGACGGGCGCGTTTGAGAACGGTCTGCCAGGAATCGGTGGTGTAAAACGATTCTCTCCAGCGATTGACCATCATGACAAACATTTCATACGGCACGGTCAGCGAAATTTCATCGACACCCACATACTTGCGGCAGGAAACATCCCAGCTGCCGATCACTGCACGCACCTGATTTCTTTCTTTATAATACCGGGGCCAGGAAACGATACTCCCGCAGCCGGGTCCCCACGGCGACGCCACCACTTCGAAATCACCGGTGACAAAAGTCACATATTGATGCAATCCCGAAATAATCTCGGGGCGGTCGAAGAACGTCACGAATTCAGGGGTATCGGTATCGTCGAACTGACTCAGCTTTTTGAAGATCGTGTATTGTTTGGGCGGTGCTTCGGGGTCCATTTGATCGTAGAACTGGCGGCAGCGATCGGGATTATCGATATATCGCTCCGGCGGCATATTGCCGGTTTCACCGGTTGAGACATACTGCACAATACTTTCAACCATCGGCTTGAAAAATCCCATTTGAAAAGCTCCCCCGATGCAGCCATAATGGGTGGCGTCGAATGCCGCCGGGGTGCCCTTGAGCCGGGCCAGACGAATTTGGCCGATCGCACATTTCCATTGCGAATAGATGGCGCCATAATCGAGACGGCCGGCGTCTTCGTCGGTCTTCGATGGTGTCGGAGCAACGCCGGGCAAGATGGCATTGTCGGGTAGATTATCCGCCCAGTGCATCCCGATCGGTTCTTCCTGCAGCCCGGCAATTTCAATGAATTCCGTCATTTTATGATTGTCGATCATTGTGTTATACTCCCGCGGTTGGTTTCCGATCTCTAAAATCGCTTGAGCATAATATAAATATAATCAACCGGTTCGTCCACCACCTCGAAACCACAACGGCAATATAGATTGACTGAACGATTTGATTTGTGCACTGAGAGCGTTACGCCGGGATAATGGCGCGATAATTCATCAAGCAGGCGATGTATGAGCTTTGTGCCAATCCCCTGCGCGCGCCATGGCGGCAGCATGGCGATGGATAGTTCGGGGTTGAATCAATCTCTGAAGATTGCATCGATCTCGCATCGGGCCGGGTGAGCCCG
>CAZGLR010000003.1:72714-74020 GCA_964526635.1 uncultured Ignavibacteriales bacterium
TGAATCAATCTCTGAAGATTGCATCGACCTCGCATCGGGCCGGGTGAGCCCGGCCCCTACGAATTGGGTCTATTCAGAATAAAAAAGCCGGAGTTTTCGTAGGGGCGAGGGTCTCCTCGCCCATCGAATGGTTGAATCAATCTCTGAAGATTGCATCGACCTCGCATCGGGCCGGGTGAGCCCGGCCAAAGCAATCAAATCGATGGATCAAAATACCTGTCAAGGTGCCACTTGCGGGGATTGTTTTGAATATATTCCCGGATACGTTTAAGGTCGGTTTCGTTTCTGATAACATGGTCATGATATCCGCGTTGCCAAAGTCTACCAAATGATACGCCGCCAAGCAATCTGAAATTCTTTGTCGACGCGTATTTAAAGTAAGCGATGATTTTGCCCAATGGTATCACTGATTTTGTTTCATCTGATATAATGATAATGCCGTGAAAATGATTTGGCATAATTACGAATTCATCCAAATATACACCAGGAAACCTGTCTGGGATTCTCTGCCAGCAGTTGTTAATGACTATTCCAGATTGCCTGAGAATTGACAAATTACCTGTAAGTTCCGTGAACCCCGGATATGATGACGCCTTGCAGATCGTCACAAAATAGTACCCGGGTTGCGAGTAATTATACTGTGAAATCCGCAAACGTTTCCTTATTGGATATATAGTCATACAAACATAATAAGACAATAATGTATGAAAGCAATCATATTATGGGCCGGGTGAGCCCGGTTCCCACCCTCGATAGTATTTTGGAACCGTAGGTCAGAACGCTTGCCCGAGCGAAGCGAGGGTGCGACGCGACGCAGGTCTCGACATGCTGAATCAGTGCTTAGCAAACTTAGCTCATCTCGTCTTTGGCCCCACGACTTCGTCGTGGGATACATTTAGACTATTTCTTTTTAAGATCCACGACTTTGACTTGCGCCACATTTAGAGTCCGGGAATGCGTGGCAAACATTTATCGATTCATCTCGCTAAAAATCCCTAAATCAGACCTTTATTGTCCATGTATCATACGTATATAATCTAAACATGCCCCGAACAAATGCAAAGATTGTGACCATGGCGAAGGAGACTACTATGCCCCAACGCATTTCAAAAACCACATCTCGTAAAACCCGGAAACGATCATCACCGATGAAAACTTCCTCATCCAAGCACAACACAAAACTCTCTGATGCCAAACTCGGCGATCTCTTGCAGGAAAAGAGGTCGTTTAAGCCATCGCCGGCCTTTACCAAACAGGCCAATGCCGGCAAGAAATCGATCTATCCCAAAACCGAGGCCGCCCGTCT
>CAZGLR010000004.1:0-67443 GCA_964526635.1 uncultured Ignavibacteriales bacterium
GGCACCCGCGTGTCCCATACGCTTGCCTGGCGGCGCCGTGCGGCCGGCGATGAAGGCCACGACCGGCTTGGTCATATTCTTCTTGATATACTTCGCAGCCTCTTCTTCATCGCTGCCGCCGATTTCACCGATCATCACCACACCCTTGGTCGAACGATCGTTTTCGAAGGCTTCGAGCGTATCGATGAAATTCGTCCCGATCACCTGATCACCGCCGATACCGATACAGGTCGACTGACCCATGCCGGCTTCCGACAGCGCGAATATGACTTCGTAGGTGAGCGTGCCGCTACGGGAGACAACGCCGATATTCCCGCGTTTACAGATTGTTCCGGGAATAATGCCGACTTTTGAAAGTCCCGGCGATATAAGCCCCGGGCAGTTGGGGCCGATCAGCCGCACATCCCGATGTTTGATATAGTGATAGACTTTCATCATATCGTTGGCCGGAACACCCTCCGTGATACAAATGATCGTCTTGATACCGGCGTCGGCGGCTTCGTAAATCGAGTCGGCGGCAAACGGCGGCGGGACATAAATGACTGACGTATTGGCTTTGGTCTTTTCCATCGCTTCAGCTACCGTATTGTATACCGGAATGCCGGCGACTTTGGTTCCCTTTTTCCCGGGCGTGACCCCGGCTACCACATTGGTACCGTATTTTTTCATTTGTTCGGCATGGAATGAGCCATCGCGGCCGGTGATTCCCTGCACGATCAACTTTGTCCGTTTATCGATAAAAATCGCCATGGTCTTCTCCTATGCCTCGGTGAGTCCGGCCAGAGAAATCGCTTTCTTGACGACTTCATCCAGCGTCGGAGCAGTTTCAAGTTTCACCTGCTTCATAATCTGGCGGGCCTTGTCTTCATTGGTCCCGGTCAGGCGGGTGACGATCGGAATCGACGGATTGAGTTCCTGAACCGCGCTGACAATGCCGGTCGCGACATCATCGCAACGGGTAATACCACCGAATATGTTAATCAGGATAGCTTTGACATTGGGGTCGCTCATGATAATACGCATCGCGGTCAGCACCTTGTCCGGATTCGATGATCCGCCGATATCGAGGAAATTGGCCGGTTCGCCGCCGTAATGCTTGACCAGGTCCATCGTTGCCATGGCCAGCCCGGCACCATTGACGATACAGCCGATGTTACCCTCGAGCTTGATAAAGCTCAACCCGGCGTTCCGTGCTTCGATTTCGGCGTCGTTTTCAGCATCGGGATCACGCATCTCTTCGATTAGTTTCTGCCGAAAGAGACCATTGTCGTCGATATTGAGCTTGGCGTCGATCGCCAGCACCTGGTTGATCGGGTTGGTAATAAGCGGATTAATTTCGACCAGCGAGGCATCAACTTTCCAGAAGACATCATAGAGTTTCATGATAATATCGGCGACCTGACGGACCAGGGAGATATCGCGGAAAACACCATAGGCCAGTTCGCGGGCCTGGTAGGGATGCAGGCCGACACGCGGGTTGACCGACAGCTTGTGAATCTTTTCGGGCGTCTTGGCCGCAACCTCTTCGATATCGACGCCGCCGGCAGCCGAGATCATAATAGTCGGCATCTTGGTCGCACGATCGAGAATAATACCCAGATATGTTTCCGAGGTAATGTCAACCGCTTCGGTAATCAGAATCTTTTTGACGGTCAGCCCCTTGATATCCATTCCCAGAATACGCTGTGACCATATTTTGGCCGCCTCGAGGTTTTCAGCGTATTGTACACCGCCGGCTTTCCCGCGTCCGCCGACATGAACCTGGGCCTTGACCATGACCGGACGGTTCAACTCGTCGGCAATCGCCACCGCATCCTGCACAGTGGTCGCCACTTTCCCCTGCGGAACGGGTATCCCGGCGCTGCGGAAAATTTCCTTTGCCTGATACTCATGAATTTTCATCGACACGCTCCATCGAGTTAGTTTTTATCATGTGATGTTCGTTTATTTTCAAGGTACTCCCCTGCATACTTCAGCAGAATATCAGCCTGGTTGTCATCCGGATTGTCCAGAACCATTTCGAGCAGATATTCCATGACGTCACCGATCAGCGGTGATTCTTTGAGGCTGAATTTTTCCATGATCATCCGGCCGTTGACCGCCAGGTCGCTGCGACCGAACGGCGGCTTCCGTTCAATTTCCTCGCGGATAGCCTGCTCCATCTCGTCGACATCCTCGGTTGTCCCGCCCATTCCCTGCGCGATGACGTCGGCCCGGCGCAAATCAAACAGCTCGGGAATCAACCGCTGGCCGATACGGCGAATAAACCGCCGCAACCCTTTGGGACCGACTTCGGTTGTGAACATATGGCGTTCCACCAGAAGCGAGACGTCCTTGAGTATCTCATTCGAATAGCGAAATCGTTTCAACACCTGCCGGGCCACTTTGGCGCCGGACGTTTCGTGACCGTGGAAGGAGGCGCCCCGATCGGTCAACTGCTTATGGCGCGGTTTGGTGATATCATGAAACAGCGCCGCCAATCGGACGATCAGACGCGGCGGACAGGCATCAACGATCCGCAGGGTGTGCTCGAAGACATCGTATTTGTGATATCCGCCGGGCTGGCTGACACCGACTGTTTCTTCCAGCTCGGGAATGATAAGCGCCATCATGCCGATTTCATGCATCAGTTGCAAACCAATCGATGGCTTCCGGGACCGCGTGAACATTTTGTTCAATTCTTCGGCAATACGTTCCGGTGAAACAGTCCGAATCAAGTCCACGTGTTGTCGGAGGGCGGTCATGGTATCGTCTTCGATTTCGAATTCAAACCGGGCGGCAAATTGAATCGCGCGGAGCATCCGTAATGGATCCTCGGCAAATGATGTCGCGGAGACCATGCGAATCAGTTTGGCTGCCATATCGGCCTGACCGCCATAGGGATCGATCAGACGATTGTCGGCCACATCGCGGGCCATGGCGTTGATAGTAAAATCACGCCGGATCAGATCCTCTTCGACCGAGAGGCCGGGATCAAAACGGACATCGAAATCGGTATGAGCGGTACCGGTAGAAACTTCGCTTCGCGGCAGCGAGATGTCATAGGTGACAGGCGGTGTCACAGCCTGGTTATAGGGTGTAAATTTAATGACACCGAATGATCGTCCGACCAGATCGACGAATCCATGATGGCGCAAAATGGTTTGCAGCCGATCAATGGAAATACCGCTGACCAGATAGTCGCGGTCTTTGGGATCGGGAGATGTTTCCATCAATGTATCGCGGACGTATCCGCCCACTTCGTACATGCGACCTTCCTGTAAAATCTCCCGCACTACCTCGTCCTTCACAGACAGATCCTAGTCAGGATAGATACGCGTACCGGCAGTGCCGGCCAGTGCTTCAGCCGCCAGTTCCAGGGACGTAATAATCACTTCCCGGCCGCCATTTTCGATAAACGATAACGCCGCTTCCACCTTGGGTCCCATCGAACCCTGCGGGAAATGGCCTTCCGCCAGATATTTTTTCATTTCGCTGACAGTCACGCGACCGAGTTTTTTCTCATCCGGCTGCCCGAAATTCAACGCCACCTGATCCACCCCGGTGACAATCACCAGTACCTCGGCGTCGATTTCGCGGCCGAGTACGGCCGAGGCACGGTCTTTGTCGATTACCGCATCGACGCCCTCGTAACCGAGTTGTTCGTCGATATACACCGGGATACCGCCGCCGCCGGCAGCAATGACGATGGCATTATTGTCCAGCAACAATCGGATAATATCTTTTTCCACACAGGTCAGCGGCATCGGCGAAGCCACGACCCGTCGC
This sequence comes from uncultured Ignavibacteriales bacterium, assembly GCA_964526635.1. Lineage (GTDB taxonomy): Bacteria > Zixibacteria > MSB-5A5 > GN15 > JAAZOE01 > CAZGLR01. Next base: position 3,769 of record CAZGLR010000004.1, read on the forward strand.
CAGCCCCGGTTGGCATCGCGCTTGACCGTCCAGCCGCTTTCTTCGGCCAGACGTTTGGCCTCTTCCCCGGTGTAAAACTGACCGACGTACTTGGATGGATCCTTAATCGAGGGATCATCCTTAGCGACCACGATTTGAGTAATGACCGTACAGACCTGGCGATCGATCTTTTCCTTATCGAGCCGATTCTGAAGTGACTGTTCGATCATGTAGCCCATGCCGCCCTCGGTATCAGCAACGCAGATACCCAGCGGCAAAATCGGGGCCCGGCCACGGGCCAGTTCGACGCGCAACAAAGCGTTGCCAACCTGGGGACCATTGCCATGGGTGATACACAACCCATAACCCTGGCGCGCCAGATCGACGATCGAAGTCAGCGATCGCCGGGTATTGGCGAATTGATTGGCGATCGTATCTTCGGTGCCCGGGGCGGTAATGGCATTACCGCCCAGAGCCACGATCGCTCGTTTCTTCTTGCGTTCCTGCGCCATATATTATTTTGTCTTTCGCGTGCGAGTACGGCGCGTAGTCGTGCGCTTCGGCGTTGCCGCCGTGCGCTTTTTGGTAAACTTCTCTTCCAGCAGTTCCAGCAGAGTCGGACGACCGATTTCCTGCAGGTCATAGCGAACCCGAACAGCCGGCTTGGTGATTTTCACCACTTTACGCAGATCGATCGGGGTACCGATGACAACCACATCCGCCTTGGTTTTGGCGATAGTGCGTTCGAGGTCCTTGACCTGCTTGCCGCCATAGCCCATGGCCGGAAGCAGGATACCGATATCAGGGTATTTCTTGAACGTCTCGGTAATCGTTCCAACCGTAAACGGCCGCGGATCGACGAGTTCGGCCGCACCGAATTTCTCGGCAGCAACCACCCCGGCGCCATATTGCATTTCGCCATGAGTCAGGGTCGGACCATCTTCGACAACCAGCACCTTCTTGTCGCGAATCAATTCCGGGTTATCAACATCGAGCGGGCTGGCGGCATCGACGATAACCACTTTCGGGTTGACTGCACGGACATTGGCCCGGACCGTTTCGACGTCATCGGGATGCGCCGAGTCGATCTTGTTGATCACGACAACATCGGCCAGGTACACATTGTTGAGACCGGGGTAATACGACAATTCATGTCCCGGACGATGCGGATCAACCACAACTATCTGGAAATCAGGTTTGTAGAAAGACATATCGTTGTTGCCACCATCCCAGACAATCACGTCGGCTTCCTGCTCGGCCTGCCGGATGATCTTTTCATAATCAACGCCGGCATAGACAATCACGCCGCGATCGATATGCGGTTCGTATTCTTCGCGCTCTTCGATAGTGCATTTATGCTTGTTCAAATCAGCATAGGTCGCGAAACGCTGACTGGCCTGTTTGGCCAGATCACCATAGGGCATGGGATGACGGATGGCCACGACCTTTTTACCCATCTTCTGCAGGGCGGCGCAGACGGCCCGGGTGGTCTGCGATTTACCGCAGCCGGTGCGAACGGCACAGACCGCCACGACCGGCTTTTTCGACTTGATCATGGTCGGTTCACCACCGGCCATCGAAAACGCCGCTCCGGCAGCCATAACCAGACTGGCCTTGGTCATGACGTAGTCGAACGTAACATCGGAATAGGAAAAGACCACTTCATCGATATTGTGCTTCTTGATCAGGGTCACCAGTTCCGACTCATCGTGAATCGGAATTCCCTTCGGATACAGTTCACCGGCCAGCGATTTAGGATAGCGACGGCCTTCGATATCGGGAATCTGGGTCGCAGTAAAGGCCACGACTTCGTAGTTCTTGTTATCGCGATACAGGCAGTTGAAATTGTGAAAGTCGCGACCGGCGGCTCCCATGATGATGATTTTACGACGTGCCATTGTATGTAGTCTCCATCTTCTTTTCGATTTCAGATATTTTCATCAGTTTCAATCAGGTTGAGAATCATCCTTTCAAATAGCCGAGGCATCCCAGATGAAGCGGATTAGAAAATGCCGCCATATTATCGGCTTGCGAAACCGGCCGGAAGATATCGTATGTGGACTATGCTGTATCATCAGTAAAAAACAGTCGCGTATCCTATTGATTGTCGATCTGCGCCCGCTGAATGGTACCGGAAAAATCGATATACACCGATTTCCATTCAGAGAACACTTCCAGCGCCTGCGTGCAGGCCTCACGGTGGCCATTACCGGTGTTCTTGACGCCGCCGAACGGCATATGCGTTTCAGCGCCGATCGTCGGAGCATTGACATAGAAGATGCCGGTATACACGTCGCGCATGGCCGAAAAGGCCTGGTTGACATCTTGCGTGTAAATCGACGCCGAGAGACCATACTCACAGTTATTGGCCAGATTGACGGCATCATCGAAACTCTTGGCCGGAATCAGCGCTGTGACCGAGCCAAAAATTTCTTCGTGGAAAATGCGCATACCCGGGACAACATCGCCGAACACGGTCGGCTGAGTGAACCAGCCTTTTTTGTATTTCGCGCCGGTCGGGCGGCCGCCGCCGCACAGTAACTTGGCGTTGTCTTCTTCCGTGCCGATACGCATGTAATCGAGCACTGAATTCATCTGACCCTCGGAGACCGCCGGACCCATCTGGACCTTCTCATCCAGACCATCACCAATACGGATCGCTTTGGCTCGCTCGACGAATTTTTTGGCAAACTGATTATAGATTTTCTTGTGCAGGATAATCCGCGACGTGGCGGTACAGCGCTGACCAGTGGTACCGAAGGCACCCCAGAGCGCACCATCGACAGCCAGATCAATATCAGCGTCATCCATAACGATCTGGCAGTTTTTACCGCCCATCTCGAGATGGCAATGTTTGAATTGAGGCGCGCAGGCTTCGGAGACGCGACGGCCGACACCGGTGGAGCCGGTGAAGGAAACGCAATCAACACGTTTGTCGGTCATGAGCGATTCGCCGACGGTCCGGCCTGAGCCGGTGACCATATTGACCACACCAGCCGGGATGCCTTCTTCATGCATGAGATTGACCAGATTGGCCACCGACAGCGGTGTGTCGGTGGCGGGCTTGATAACCACCGTATTACCCAAAATCAGGGCAGGCATCATTTTCCATGATGGAATTGCCATGGGGAAATTCCAGGGGGTAATCAATCCGCACACACCCAGCGGCTGGCGAATCGACATGGCGAATTTATTGTTCATTTCCGATGGTGTCGTTTGTCCGAATGACCGGCGGCCTTCACCGGCCATGTAGTAGGTCATGTCGATTGCTTCCTGGACATCGCCGCGTGTTTCGGCGAGCACCTTGCCCATCTCGCGGGTCATATCCTGCGCGAGCTTTTCTTTTTCCTTGAGCAGACGGTTGGCCACGCGATAAAGAATTTCGCCTCGTTTGGGCGCCGGAACCAGACGCCATTTTTTGTACGCCTTGTGTGCCGCGCTGATGGCATCATTGACATCCCTGGCATCCGACAGCTGGAAGCGGCCGATGATGTCGTCGGTATTGGCCGGATTAACATTTTCAAATGTTTTGCCGGTGTGCGATGAAACCCATTCCCCGTTAATGAAGTTCTTATACGTTTTCGGTCGTGCCATCGACCCCTCCTCAATATATCATTCCCACAAAAATTACATTTTCATCATCAGCCGAGGCATTATGTGAATTAATTCACCATCCCGGTCAAGAGTGTTAATATAGTCGTTATAAGGCGAAAGTCAAATTCTTTGGCCAAAATCTTGCCAAAATTTCCCTTGCCCGCCAACAAGTTAGTCGGCATTACCTGGTATTGGCTAAAAGCCGCGAACAGCTCGCTCGGGACAGGTCGCAAACAGGATATCGCGACCCATAAATCCGACAGAAAGGCATAAAAAAAACGAGATAATTAGCGCGGTGAAGGTGCCCGATAGCGCTCGAGAAACGACTTTTTGAAGGTGGCAAAGGTACCCTCGGAAATAGCATTTCTGATGTGCTTCATAAGTTGCAGGAAAAAATAAATGGAGTGGTAAGAGGCCAGACGATGGGCAGATATCTCGGAGACATTGTAGAGATGACGAATATAGGCCCGGCTGTAGCGACGGCAGACAAAGCAGTCGCAATTGGGATCAAGCGGTTTTTCATCGAGAGAAGCCGCCGCATTGCGGTAGTTATAGGGTCCCTCGGAGGTAAACACCAGACCGGTGCGGGCATTGCGGGTCGGCAGCACACAGTCAAACATATCCACACCGCGTTCGACCGCCATGAGAATATCCTCGGGATAGCCAACACCCATGAGGTAGCGTTGTTTATTAGGCGGCATCATCGGCATCAGGATATCCAGCATATCGCGCATTTCGTCCTTGGATTCACCTACCGACAAGCCGCCGATTGAATATCCGGGAAAATCAAGTTCGCCCAGTTGTGCGAGCGACTGCCTGCGAAGTTCGGGATAGACCGATCCCTGAATGATACCGTGAAGCAACTGGCTGGGATATGTGCCTTTATCATTTAGCTTTTCAAATGCCGCAATACCCCGCCGGGCCCAGTCGGTGGTGCGTTTGACGCCCTGTGATGCCATTTCCGGGGTCGCCGGATAGGGCACGCATTCGTCAAACGACATGATGATATCCGGCCCCAGGCGGCGCTGGATTTCGATAACCGTCTCCGGTGTAAAATGATGATGCGAACCATCGAAGTGCGACTGAAACGTGACACCATCGTCGGTAATTTTATTCCGTCCCAGATGTGAAAACACCTGATAGCCGCCGGAGTCTGAGAGCACGGCACGATCCCATGAGGCAAAACCGTGAATACGCCCCATCTGTTCGACCGTCTCGACGCCGGGACGCAGATACATGTGATAGGTATTGATAAGGTAAATACGGGCGTCCATATCTTCGAGATCGTCGGCGGTCAGCGTTTTGACAATCCCCTGCGTGCCGACCGGCATGAAGACCGGTGTTTCGATCTGACCGTGGGGAGTGACCAACTCACCGCGCCGGGCGGCGCCATCGGTGGCAACAACAGTGAACGAGAAGCTGTCGGGATATTTCACATCACCTACCTGATTATTTCCAGTGCGGCATGGATATCGGAGACGGGGATTATTTCGAGTTCTGTCGGGGGGGTTAACCCCGTCGTATTTCCCCGGGGAATAATCGCTTTGGTCAGGCCCAGTTTGGCCGCTTCGCGAAGCCGTTTGTCGATGCGCGCCACAGCTCGTATATCGCCGGATAACCCGATCTCGCCGACAACGAGCATAGTCTGATCGATCAGGACATTAAGCCGCGAAGACGCCGCCGCCAGCAGGAAAGCCAGATCGAGGGCGGTATCATCGAGATGAAAGCCGCCGGCGATAGTGACGAAGACATCATTGCCGCCAAGGGTTATGCCACCGCGTTTTTCGAGGACGGCGGTAATAATGGCCAAGCGGCGTGAATCGAGTCCGGCCGCCACCCGCTGCGGGGTGCCATAGGGCGAGGTTGTTACCAGCGCCTCGACTTCGACGAGAAACGAACGGCTCCCTTCGCCCGCGGCGGATACAACTCGCCCGGATACCGGTTCAGCGCCGACACCGCTTAAAAACGCCAGCGAGGGATTGGCTACTTCCTGCAGGCCGCCGCCGGTCATCTCGAATACGCCGATCTCGCCGGCCGGTCCGAAACGGTTTTTCTGAGAACGCAGCAGGCGGAACAGATGGCGCCGATCACCCTCAAAATACAGGACAGCATCGACCATGTGTTCCAGCACCTTGGGACCGGCAACCGTGCCCTCTTTGGTGATGTGTCCGACCAGTAGCAGAATCTGCCCGGAGCGTTTGGCTCGTTCAATCAAACGCGAGGCCGATTCACGAACCTGGCCGACGGTTCCGGGTGGTGATTCAAAGAGCTGCGATGCGATCGTCTGGATGGAATCGATGATGATAATGGCAAACGGCTGCTCGCACAACGTTAAGACTTCCTCGAGTTGCGTCGTAGTGGCGATAGTGATGTTATCGCCGGCGATATTAAAACGCTGCGCGCGCTGTTTGATCTGCACCGCCGATTCTTCGCCGGACACATACAACACATCGTATCCGGCCCGGCTGTAGCTGCCCGCGGCCTGCAACAGCAGTGATGATTTCCCAATACCCGGTTCACCACCGATAAGGATAGCCGAACCCGGTACCGCCCCCCCACCAAGAACACGATCATATTCTTCGATTGTGCTGTTGATGCGCTGGCTTTCTTCCAGGCCGATTTCCGGCAGGCGGGTTGTTTGGAGTTGGGATTTCCGGGGAGCTTTCTGCCGGGTGTCGACAATCGTTTCTTCAGCGAGAGTATTCCACTCTCCGCAATCTTTGCACTGGCCCTGCCAGCGGAGATGCATGGCGCCGCAATTGGTGCAGAAATAGGCGGTTTTTTTTTTGGTCAATGGTTTCATTCGTTATCGGTAATGGGACCCTCGTATGATCCGCTGATAAACTGCCTGACCACCGGGTCGTCAGTGTTCTCGATTTCGTCGGGCGTGCTGTCGGCCAGGATTTTGCCTTCATACAACATGATGATGCGATCGGCGATTTTAAATGCGGAGGCGAGATCATGGGTCACGGCGATCGAGGTGACGCCCATCTTCTGATTGACATCCACGATAAGTTCATTGATCAAATCAGCGGTGATCGGATCAAGCCCGGTGGTGGGTTCATCGTAGAGAAGAATTTCCGGTTCAGTAGAAATAGCCCGGGCCAGCGCGACCCGTTTTTTCATCCCGCCGGAAAGTTCGCTGGGCATCTTTTCCTGAATTCCCGACAAACCTACCATGTCCAGTTTTTCTTCAACAATATTCTCAATTTTATCTTTAGGATACCGCAGGCTTTCCTTGAGCGCAAAACCGACATTCTCGGCAACAGTCATGGAATCAAACAGCGCGCCGAACTGAAACAAAATGCCAAGCCGTTTGCGATACCCCATCAATTCATCATGATCAAAATCGAAAATATTCTGCTCATCGACAATCACTTTTCCCCGATCCGGCTGCAACAGCGCGACAACATGTTTGAGCATAACCGATTTCCCGCTGCCGGATCGTCCCAGAATAACCAGCGACTGCCCCTTTTCGATAGTCAGATCAATGCCCTGCAGGACTTTCAGCGGGCCGAAGCTTTTGTGTACGTCTTCGAATCTAATCATAACCGGAAAAGCAGAACCGCCATGCCGAAATTAGCAATAAGGATTAATACGGCCGAGGCCACCACCGCCTGCGTGGTTGAAACACCGACTCCGGTTGCGCCGCCCCGCGTGTTGAAGCCATGATAACAGCCCATCACCGAAATAATGGCGCCAAAGACCGCGGCTTTACTTAACCCGATAAAGAAGTCACTCAGGCGCAGAAACTGCCTGAAGCCGTTCATGAAGGTCTCGAAATTGAGCCCTACGAATTGCGTTGCGACAACCAAAGCACCCAGCATGGCCACAAAATCGGCGACCGCTACCAGGACCGGGAGCATGATAATACCGGAAATGAACCTGGGCATCACCAGGTATCGAACCGGATCGACCGACATTGACTCCATGGCATCAATCTGTTCGGTCACGCGCATCGAACCGAGTTCGGCGGCAATACCGGCCCCGACCCGTCCGGCTACAACCAGGGCGGTGAGCACCGGTCCGAATTCCATCATGACCGCTTTGCCGACGGCCCCGCCGAGATATCGCATCGGGACATAATCCTTGAACTGATACGCCGCCTGCCAGGCCGAGACACCGCCGGTGAAGATCGACGTAATAGCAATCAGCCAGATGGATTTGAAGCCCATCGAATACATCTGCCTGACAATTAAACCGAGCGAGCGGAAGATAAAGCGAGTCGTAGCAACCATGCGACCGACGATAATAGCCAGCCGTCCGATGTTTTCAATCTGTTGAACCGGATTCACAGCGATGGCTTCCCCTGCCTTGGTGTTTGCGCTAAAAGTCTATCGGCGGACCGGATTCGGGTGGCGGAATGGAGCCGGTCCGATGCCCTCCCGCCAAATTTTCGAACTGGGCATAATCCTTCAGGAACGAGAGCCGCACCACCCCGGTCGGGCCATTGCGCTGCTTGGCCACAATGATTTCGGCTTTTCCCCGCGCTTCCAGCAGCTTGGGATCATCGGGCGGCAAGGTCTGCAAATAATACTCTTCACGATAGACAAACATCACCACATCGGCATCCTGCTCGATAGCTCCTGATTCGCGCAGATCCGAAAGTTGTGGACGGCGATCGCCGCCCCGGGTTTCGACCATGCGCGAAAGCTGACTGACTGCGATAACCGGCACCTGCAGTTCCTTGGCCAGCCCCTTGATTCCCCGCGAAATCTGGGATATTTCCTGCTGACGGTTCTCCGCCCGGGCCGGACCGCTCATCATCTGGAGATAATCGACCACGACCAGGCCAAGATCCACCTGTGATGCGAGCCGTCGCGCTTTGGCCCGCATTTCCAATATGGTTATGCCCGGGGTATCGTCGATATAGATTTTTGCATTCGACAATGGCTGCGCCGCCGTCGCCAGTTTGGGCCAGTCGTTTTCCGGAAGACGATTGGTGCGAAGCTTGTGCGACGAAATCCGTGCCCGCCCGCAGAGCATACGCATCGCGAGCTGTTCTTTTGACATTTCCAGCGAAAACACCGCGGCGGCCTTTTCCGTCTGGGTGCAGAAATTTTCCACAACGTTCATGGCCAGGGCGGATTTGCCCATCGACGGCCGCCCGGCGATTATAACAAGATCACCCAGATGTAAACCGGCGGTGATATCGTCAAGATCATAAAATCCGGTCGGATATCCGGCCAGGCCACCTTTCTGCTCCTTGTAATCCTCAATCGCCTCGAAGGTCCCCGGCAGCAGATCGGAGATGCTGGTAAAGCCGGAGCGAATGCGATACTCCGAAATCGAGAATATATTTGATTCGGCGGCATCGAGCAGTTCATCGACTTCGCCGGCCTGGGCATAGCATTGGGAAATTATATCGGTGGAGGCCCTAATCAGATCACGCAGCGTTGATTTTTCGAGAACGATCCTGGCATAGTAGTCGGCATTGGCCCCGGTAGCGACGTTGGAAGCAAGCTCGACGATATAATTTCTCCCACCAATCGCCTCGAGTTTACCGGCTCCGGCCAGCTCTTCGGAAACAGTCGTGATATCAATCGGATGGCGCTTTTCATAAAGCCGGATGATCGCTTCGAAGATCATGGCATTGGCTTCGACATAGAACTGGTCCGGGCGCGAAAGCAGCTCCAGCGCTTTACTGACCGCGCTGTCGTCAATAAGCATAGCGCCCAGAAGCGCTTCTTCGGCGTTGGCCGAATACGGCATCGTCCGTTCCTGTCGTGTCACTCGCTGTGCCATAGTATCAGCCGGTTAATTCCTCGTATTTGGCCATGAGCGTCTGCATATCTTCCCAGGTCGGCCGTTTGTATTGGGTGAAACGAAGCAGCGCCGCCGGGTGGTAAGTAACGATGACGGGGATCCCCTCGAATTCATGCCATTGCCCGCGCAGTTTCCCCAATGGTGTGGTAGTTTGAAGCAGACCGTGGGCCGCGATTCGCCCCAGGGCGCATAGTAATTTGGGGCGAATAATGCGAATTTGTTCGCGCAAATACGGCAAACAGGTAGCCATTTCATCGGGTTGCGGGTCACGATTATTCGGCGGACGACACTTGTTAACATTGGCGATATAGACATCCTCGCGGCTCAGACCCATGGCGGCCAGGATTTTGTCCAAAAGCTTACCGGCCCGGCCGACAAACGGCTCGCCTTTGAGGTCTTCATCCCGGCCCGGGGCTTCGCCGACGAACATGATGCCGGCGTTGGAGTTGCCGACGCCATAGACAAACTTCGTCCGCGATTCCGCCAGACGGCATCTGGTGCAATCGCAGATGTCCTTATAATGTGATTCGAGATCAGTGTAGGTCGGTTCAGCTGTCTTCTTATCACTCAATGTAATCAAATCCTCTTGATATTCGGAAGTAATATCATCTCTGACCGGATCGGCGGCAGCAACTGTGGTGGCAGTTTCCGGCGAAAATTCACGTTGTTCGAAAATCAGTTCCCGATGACCAAGGTCCGCCTGCGCCTCCAATGCGCGTCGGGCCATATCGAAGAGTTCTTCGAGCTCATCATTGTATGCCATAGGCTAATATATGGTCAATAATAGCCCTGGCGCAAGTGAGCTTGTCCATTTTGGGGATATCTTTTTGGAAACCATCGCGTGAAATGATGATCACGTGGTTGGTATCGGAATCAAATGCGGCACCGGATTCGCCGGCATCGTTGAGCACGATAAAATCGAGATTCTTATTTTTGAGTTTGGTTTTCGCGTTCGGTAGAAGATTGTCGGTTTCAAGGGCGAATCCGACAACACACTGATGCGCGGCCTTGCGCCCCGCAAGCGAGGCCAGGATATCCTGAGTCGGCGCAAGATCCAGCGCCACTGGCGTAGACGATTTCTTGATTTTGGAGTCACTGGGTTTAGCCGGTGTAAAATCGGCGGGAGCGGCGGCCATAAACAAGTAATCGCAGGTGGCAAAAGCGTTTTCGACCGCGCGCGCCATCTCGGCGGTAGTTTCGACATCGATGCGCTGCACACCACGCGGGGTCTCAAGACTGACCGGTCCGGCGATTAATATTACTTCCGCGCCACGGCGATAGGCGTCGGCGGCCAGGGTAAAGCCCATCTTCCCCGAACTGCGATTGGAGATATACCGAACCGGATCGATTGCCTCGCGGGCCGGTCCGGCGGTTACCACCACGGTTTTGCCGCTTAAATCACCCTCAGGTTTGAGCAGGGTGACGATTAATTCGAGCAGTTCATCCGGTTCGGCCATGCGGCCGGGACCATTGCTGCGGCAGGCCATCTCACCTATCCCCACCCCGGCGATCACATGACTATATTTGCGAAGCAGAGATACATTTTCCTTCACAGCGGGATGGTCCCACATGCCGTCGTTCATAGCCGGGGCATAGAGGACTTTTCTTCGATAGGCGCAGACCACGGTTGACAGCAGATTGGGACAAAGGCCGTTGGCTGCCAGCGCGATAAAGTCGGCGGTGGCCGGTGCAATCACAATGAGATCGGCCCAGTCGGCGTAGTCAATATGGCGCGTTCCGACAAATTTGCCATCGGGAAACATATCGACAGCGACTTCGCGCTGCGAAAGAGACTCGAAAGTAAGCGGGGTAACGAATTTAGTGGCGGCCTCGGTCATAATAACCTGGACTTCGGCGCCGGCTTTGATGAGAAGGCGGGTTAAATACGCGGACTTATATGCCGCGATCCCTCCGGTGACGCCCAGGACAATATGACTTCCGGCGAGTCGCATAGCAGTGGGACTTAATGAATCGGTTCGTCTTCGGTATCGCCGATCCAGATGGAATAAGGCACGTCAACGCCGCTGTTTTCGAACATCATGGCCGAAGCCAGAACTTTCATGTCGCCGAGATCAATCGGTTCGGCGTCAAACAGCGTGCAGCGATCAAGGATCATTTCCAATTGCTCGGTCGTGAGCAGATTTATATATCGGAGTTGCAGGAGATATCCAAAAGCTTCCGGAGATATGACCTTGCGTTCGGCCTCGGAAAGCACGCGAATAGATTTATTGCTGACCGTCCGGCCACCTTCGGAAAAACTCTCCGGATAATCATCGAAGTGCTTGAGCAACCAGTTGTATGCTGAAGAAATTTCGTTGTCTGTGAATCCCATGGACCGAAGATCAGCCGACATTTCATCCAGACTCCCGAGATTACCCTGCTGATCATTGAGTTGATTCATCAGGTAGACAACGATTTCGAGAATTCTATCTTGCACGTAAGTTCCTCGTTATCTTGTTTTCTCAAATTTACGCAGACTCAATCGTTTTAGCAAGCACTATATACCGGTCTAATGCCTGAAATGGCGTATCCCGGTGAATACCATGCTGACACCATAGTTATCGGCAGCCGCAATGACGTCGCCATCACCTTTTGAGCCGCCCGGCTGAATGAACGATGTAACTCCAGCCTCGGCAACAACTTCGAGTCCGTCGGGCATCGGGAAAAAAGCATCGGAGGCGCAGGTGCCGCCTGTGGCCCGATCACCGGCCCGGGCCACCGCCAGCTTCGAGGAATCAACCCGCGAGGTCTGGCCCATACCGATGCCGACTGCTGCCAATCCCTTACAGATAAGAACAGCATTCGACTTCACATGTTTCACCAGTTTATACCCGAAAATCAACGATTCGAGTTCCTCGTTGGTGGGTTTTTTCTGTGTCGGAATCGTAAGTGTTTCGCGGTCAACATCTTTAATATCGGGAGACTGGGCCAGAAGGCCACCGCGCACATATTTATATACATGATCCGGGTGCGGCAGGTTCTTCGAAATCGTCGGCAGCGACAGGAGCCGGCGAGTTTTCTTCTTCTTCAGGAGCGCCAGCGCTTCCTCGGTATATCCCGGTGCCAGAACACACTCGATAAACTGCGTTTTATGCAGGAGCTGGGCGGTATCGAGATCGACTTCGCGATTGAGGCCTATAATCGAACCAAAGGCCGAGAGCGGATCAGTCTCATAGGCCGCCTGATAGGCTTCAGCCAGGGTAGCCGCCTGGGCAGCGCCACAGGGATTGGCGTGTTTAACGACGACGGCAAATGGTTCACGGAATTCGAGGACCATGTCCAACGTGGCGTCGATATCGGCGATATTGTTGTATGACAATTCCTTACCGGCATGCTGCTCAGATGTGGCAAGGCTCACGCCTTTGTAGTTATCATGACTGTAGAAAGCGGCGGATTGATGCGGATTTTCGCCATAGCGAAGGTCTTGCACCTTGGTGTAGGACATGGTTATAGAACTGGCGGCATCGGGTTTTTCATTATCATCCAGTGACTTGAAGTATTCGGATATCACGGTGTCGTAACGCGATGTCAAGGCAAATGCTTTGGCCGCCAGTTTTTCACGGGTTTTCTGGCTCAGGGCACCATCGTTGACATCCATTTCCCTGATAATCGATTCATAGTCGGATGGATCAGTCACAACCGCGACATAGTTATAATTTTTGGCCGCCGCCCGGATCATAGTCGGCCCGCCGATATCGATATTCTCGATTTTCTCGGCGTGGGTCGCGCCGGGCTTTTTGAGCGTCTGTTCAAACGGATACAGGTTAACCACAACCAGGTCGATGCCTTTGCATTCCTGCTGCTTCATCTCGGATTGATGAGCCTCGTCATCGCGCTTAAAAAGGATACCGGCATGGACCTTGGGATGCAGGGTTTTGACCCGGCCGCCCAGAATTTCCGGCGCACCGGTAAAGGTGGCAATCGAAACCGCCTTGATTTCGGCCTCTCTGAGTTTATTCAGGGTCCCGCCGGTAGAGATAATTTCGACACCGCGTTCTGTCAGTTTTCTTCCGAATTCCTCAAGACCCTCCTTGTCGGAGAGCGATACCAGCGCCCGTTTGATTTTCACCATATCCTGCATGCCCATTGTCCCTCCGTCATACTATTTCCCCGTCAACCGTGCCACCACGTCCTGATATTTGGCCAGTGTCTCGTCGACGACATCGGCCGGCAGCGGCGGCGCCGGATCGGTTTTGTCCCAGTCGAGCGTGTCAAGATAGTTGCGGACGATTTGTTTGTCAAACGACGGCTGCCCCTTTCCGGGCTGATACTGGTCAGCCGGCCAAAACCGCGATGAATCAGGCGTCAGGACTTCATCGATCAATATGATCCGGTCGCCGTCGAAGCCAAATTCGAACTTGGTATCGGCGATGATAATGCCTTTGGTCAGCGCATAGTCCGAGGCTGTTTTATAAACTTTCAAGGACAAATCGCGCAGACTCATGGCCGTGTGCTCACCGACCAGATTGGCCGATTGTTCATAGGAAATGTTTTCATCGTGTCCTGAATCGGCCTTGGTGGATGGTGTATAAATCGGTTCGGGAAGTCTATCCGATTCTTTGAGATCAGCGGGAAATTTGTGACCGTGGACAGTTGTTTCCCCCGCCTCGCGGGCCTTCTTGTATTCTTTCCACATTGACCCGGAAATATAGCCTCGAACAATACATTCAAGATCGATGCGTTTGGCTTTTTTAACCAGCATCGAGCGGCCGGAGATAATATCGCGATACTTGTGTAGGTCGGCCGGATACTCATCGACATTGGCGGTTACGAGATGGCTGCCGATAACGCCCTTGAGAAAATCGAACCAGAACAGGGAGATTTCGGTTAAAAGCGCGCCGCGACCGGCGACGCCATTGGGCATGATGCAATCAAAGGCCGAAATCCGATCAGTGGTGACGATCAGCAGACGGTCATCGAGATCGTATACGTCGCGGACTTTGCCGCGGGAAAAAACCGGGTATTCCTTAATATCGGTAGTGAGAACTTCTTTCATTTTTTATTTCCTTCCAGAAGCTTTTGAGCTATGTCCCTTAAAACCCTTGGGTATAATTTGTGTTCCGCGGCCAGAACCCGTCTGGCCAAATCCTCCGGGGTATCATCCGGAAGTACCGTCACTTTCTTCTGTGCCACAATGCGGCCGTTATCGTAGATGTCATCCACTTCATGAATAGTCACCCCCGTATGGCTTTCGCCGGCCTCGATGACAGCCCGGTGAACATTCATGCCATACATGCCCTTACCGCCGAATTTGGGCAGCAGAGCCGGATGGATATTGAATATCCGACCACGATAGGCTGCGATCACCGGGGGGGGAATCTTCTTCAAATAACCGGCCAGGACGATGACATCGACATGATGCTGGTGAACCTGCTCGAGCAGGTTCTGGGCGGCAGCCTCGCTGTCGGGATATGCCTTTCGATTAAACACCCAGGTATCGATCCCGGCTTTGCGGGCCCGTTCGAGGCCATAGGCATCGGCTTTGTTCGAAATGACCAGGACCACCTGACCGGGGATATCGCCGCTATTACAGTGATCGATAATAGACTGCAGATTACTTCCTCCGCCCGAGATAAAGGCCGCCATCCGAATGTGCTCACTCATCCAGCATTTCCTTTACGAGCGAATTGAGCAGCCGGGGATCGGCCTTTCCCTGGGTCGCTTTCATAATTTGTCCGATGAAAAACCCCAGCAGTTTTGTCTTCCCCTCACGGTATGCCCGGACTTCATCCGGGCAGGCCGCCATAGTTCTTTCAATAATTGGCCTGAGAATAGCGGGGTCGGCGATTTTTCGCAAGCTTTTCTCGTCAATAATTTCGTGCGCCGACCTCTTTTCGTCAGCCATAATCTGAAAAACCTCTTTGGCCATTGTAAATGAAATTTCGCCCGTTTCGACTTCTCTGATCAGCTCAGCCAACATGGATGGTGCAACCGGGCAATCGCTTACGCCACACCTGATGTCTTTGAGCAGCCGCAGGACTTCGCCCATAATCCAGTTTGAGGCCGCCTTGTGATCGGAAATTTCGGCGGCAACAGCCTCATAATAATCGGCCAGATCCGCCGATTCGGTCAAAACGGCGGCATCGTACTCAGGGAGGCCGTACTGCCTGACAAAACGGTCACGTCTGGCCGCCGGGAGTTCGGGGATGGAATCGTGAATATCGCCAAACCAGGCATCATCTATTTCCACCGGCAAGATATCGGGATCGGGGAAGTAGCGGTAATCGTCGGCATCCTCCTTGATACGCATGATCATGACCTCTTCGCGGTCTTCATCCCAGTGCAGAGTAGCCTGAACGATCGTATCTCCGGCTTCCACGATCCGACTCTGCCGTTTATATTCACACTCAAGCGCCCGCTGCACGGAACGGATCGAATTGAGATTTTTTATTTCGGTTCTAATTCCCAGGACGGTGCTTCCCAGCGGGCGGATAGATATATTGGCGTCACAACGCAGGGCGCCCTTTTCCATATCTCCGGAACAGACGCCGATGTATTGGACGATCTGCCGCAGGATAGCGAGAAATTCAAAGGCTTCTTCCGGTGACGAAATATCCGGTTCGGTTACTATCTCAATCAAGGGGATACCGCACCGGTTCAAGTCCACGCGCGTGAAATCATCGGCGCCCTCGCCATGAAGTGATTTTCCGGCATCCTCTTCAAGATGGATATGATTAAGGCGAATCGCCTTGCCGGACGAAAGAACAACTTGACCTCCGACACCGATTGGTGCGACAAATTGTGATATCTGATAGCCCTTGGGCAGATCGGGATAGAAGTAGTTCTTTCGAGCAAACTGAGTCTTTCGGGTTACCTCTCCCCCCACGGCCAGAATCATCCGGCCGGCCAGGGAAATTGCCTCGCGGTTCAGGACCGGCAGAGTTCCCGGATGACCGAGGCACACCGGGCAGGTCTGGCTGTTGGGCTGTTCACCGAAGGCGGTCGAACAGGAACAGAACAACTTGGAAGCCGTGGACAGTTGCGCATGAACCTCCAGGCCAATGACGACGTCGAATTTGTTCGGCATGGAGTATAGGTAATATATTTTGGCAAAAAATTCTACGATATTCCGGTCAGTTGCCAAATCCACCGGCGGAGACCGGAGGCCTCGGCAACCAGGCCGAACAGGGCAAGGAAAATCAATAGCTTGATCAGTTTGCCGCCATCGCTGGCCTTGAGATCGGCCACTTCGTAACCGCATCGGCGCAAGACCTCAAAAGGCATTTCGGCAATATAGGAGAAAAAATGAATCAGCCAGAAAAATGGATTGAATAACTGGAGCAGGGTTTGATGGCTTTTGAGCCGGTATTTAACGAGCGCGGCCTCAATCGCTTCCATCGGAGCATCATCGGGAATGTTGAAATGGCGGCTTAATGAATCCCGGAAAATCACCTTGATGAGGTTGATTCTGTATTTTTTGCTGCCCGCGGCTTTGGCGCCATGGGTGACGATAGTCCCGACACCGACCCGCCGGAGGGAGTCGATAGTCATTGGTACCAGCGGCCGCATTTTGGCGACAAATAATTGCGCTGCAGGGTTTTCCGACCGGTTAGTAAAGGTCAGATACTCCTTGTACAAGCGCCTGAATTTTTTGAGAACGGCAATCCGTTCCCGAACTTCAAAATAATTCATCATCCCCGTATCTCCGCATGGAGACTCATAGCTGCTATATCTTGTTTCGGCGAATGGTCAGTTTTGCTTCAGTGGCAAAGATCAATCAGACAGCAGTCTTTCGATCAGGGCGGCGGCGGAAAGGAGAGCATCATCCTGCATGGCCGGCCCGGTGATTTGAAGGCCGACCGGGAGATCATCTGCCGTTTTGCCGCAGGGTATGGAAATGGCCGGCACCTGGGCCAGAGCGGCGGGAGTGGTATAAATATCAGACAAATACATAGCCATGGGATCATCGATTTTTTCGTCCTGCATAAACGGCGGCGTCGGAGCCACCGGCGACAGAATGAAATCAATGTCTTCAAAGGCGGCTTTGAATTCCCGGCGGATAATTTCTCGGACTGTCTGAGCACGGCCATAATAGGCATCATAGAAGCCGGCCGACAGGGCAAATGTCCCCAGCATAATGCGGCGTTTGACCTCATCCCCGAAACCGTGGCTGCGGGAGGCCGCATACATTTCGAGCTGTCCCCGTTCGCGCCCGGTCGAGAAACCATATTTGACGCCGTCGAAACGGGCCAGGTTCGACGATGCCTCGGCATTGGCGATGATGTAATAGGCCGGGACAGCATATTTAGTCGATGGCAGCGATATGGTTTCGATTCGACAGCCATGGGCGCGGATGCGATCGATAGCTTCTTCTATGATTTCGCGCACTTCAGGATCGAGGCCATCGGCAAAGTATTCTTCGGGAATTCCAAAAGTCAGGTTTTGCACGGCTGTCGGCCGGGCGGGACAGGCGGTGTCAAGTGAGGTGGCATCGTTGACATCCTTGCCACAGATGACTGAATACAGGAGGCGGCAGTCCTGCACGGTGGTGGCAAATGGTCCAATTTGGTCAAAGGATGAAGCGAAAGCAATCAGACCATACCGGGAAATCGCGCCATAGGTGGGCCGCAAACCGATCACGCCACAAAACGATGCTGGTTGGCGTACGGAACCGCCGGTATCTGAACCCAGGGCCAACGGCACAACGCCGGCCGCGACAATGGCGGCCGATCCACCGGATGATCCACCGGGGACATAGCCATCGGCAGTGGGATGCTGGACTGCGCCAAAGGCGCTGTGTTCGCTGGATGATCCCATTGCGAATTCATCCATATTGGTTTTGGCAATAATAACCGCCCCGGCCTGTTCCAGTTTTGTCACGACAGTGGCATCGTACTGGGGAATATAGTCTTCAAGCATACGGCTGCCGCAGGTGGCGGGATGATCACGCACCGAGATATTGTCTTTGACCGCAATGGGGACGCCGGCCAGCGGACCGGGATCGCGGCCGTCAGCGACCATCTTATCAATTGCCATAGCCTGCTTCAGCGCACGATCGGTGCAGAGATGCAAGATAGCATTGAGTCGCATGCCCTTCTCTACAGCGCACACCAGAGCATCCTCGGCGGTTTTATACGCGGAGACCCGGCCGGCCGTGATATCCGCGACCAGCTCGGTAGCCGTGATATGTCCCTTGGCAGACATCAGGATAATTGTGTCTTACAGCATCGAGAGATATTTATTGATTTCGTATTCGGAAACATGAATACGATAACCTTCCCATTCCACCCGTTTATTGGCCAGCAGCATTTCAAAGATATGATCGCCCAGTGTCTCGTGCAGCAGTTCTGATTTTTCCGCTTCGGCGATAGCTTCCTCAAGGGTATTTGGCAGCGATTGGATGCCCAGTTCCTGCCGTTTTTCGATATCCATATGAAAGATATTCTGTTCAATCGGCTCGGGCAGTTTGTAGTTATTCTCAACGCCTTTTAATCCGGCGGCCAGCATAACCGAAAAAGCCAGATAAGGGTTGCAGGCCGGGTCGGGCGATCGCAGCTCGATGCGAGTCGATTTTTCCTTGCCGACTTTGTACATCGGGACACGGATGAGCGATGAACGGTTGCGGCGTCCCCACGAGATATAGACAGGCGCTTCATAGCCGGCCACGAGTCGTTTGTAGGAGTTGACCCACTGATTGGTCACCAGTGTAATTTCTTTAATGTGGGTGAGAATTCCGGCCATGAACTGCCGGGCCATTTTGGAGAGGTTGTAGGGATCCTTGCCGTCGAAAAAGAGATTCTTTTCGCCCTTGAAGATTGACATATGGGTATGCATCCCTGAACCGTTTTCACCAAAGCGCGGCTTGGGCATGAAGGTGGCGTAATAGCCGTTTTCCATGGCCACTTCCTTGACAATGAAGCGGTATAACTGGGCGAAATCGGCCATGACCAGTGCATCCTGGTATTTCAGGTCAATTTCCTGCTGGGAGTGAGCTACTTCATGATGAGAACATTCCACCGGAATACCGATCGATTCGAGGGCGCGGACAGTCTTCTTGCGAAGGGTGGTGCTGGCATCGATGGTCGGATAATCGAAATAGCCCCCCTTGTCGATGATATTCGGGGCGCTGTCATCGGCAAAGTAAAAGTACTCGATTTCCGGGCCGGTATAGAAGGTCTGCCCTTTCTTATCAACTTTTTCGAGAGTCCGTCGCAGGACATGGCGCGGGTCGCCGGCATAAGGCTCGCCATGCGGGGTAACAATATCACAAAACATCATCGCCACCCGTTCGCCGCCGATCAGCCACGGAAAGATACGGAATGACCGAACATCCGGGATGGCCATGAGATCCGATTCCTCGATACGAACAAAGCCTTCAATTGAGGAACCATCGAAACCCTGGCCGCCGTCGAGCGCATCCTCGATTTCCGTTCGGGTCAGAGCCAGTCCTTTGAGTCGTCCCAAAATATCAGTGAAGCACAAACGGATATATTTGACACCCTCCTGATCGATTCTATCGAGGACATCTTCGGTGGTTTTAACCATGGTCCGACTCCTTTGCCATACGCTGACACCCGCGCCAGGTGATCTGCAGTTTCCGGGTAAATGTAAAACACTAATTACGCAGGGGGTCTTCAAAAATAGTATAAAAAAATGTGACGTTTTATGGTGTTTTTTGGGGTATCAGAAGCCGTGACTAACTGCGGCGGCGGTGGACGATTTTGCCATCGAAAACGGTCATTGAAATACGGGCCTGGTGGATTTGCGATAGCGCCATTGTAAAAATATTGTCTTCCAGAACAACCAGATCGGCCAGATATCCCGGACTGATTTTGCCGAGGTGGTCTTCCCGGCCGGCAGCATAGGCAGCTCCGGAAGTGAAACCAGTGACCGCGGCCGTAACGGACAGGGCTTCTTCGGGATAGAATTTGCCGCTGCGCTCACCGGGGGCATTACGATTCACTGCGGCATGGATGCCCTCGAGCGGATGCAATGGTTCAATCGGACAATCCGACCCGAAGGCCAGCGGAATACCACGTTTTAGAAGGGTCTTGAAGATATAGGCGTTTTTCCCACGGCGTCCCCAGTGGCGATCAACTATGATTCGATCCGAGGGGCAGTGACTGGGCTGCATGGAGGCCACGACACCGAGCCGTTTGAATAATGCAATATCCCGTCGGTCGATAATCTGGACATGTTCAATACGGTGCCGTCGCTTCCGTCCGGCCTTTTCAAAGGCGGTCAGGACATTGGCTACCGCCTGATCACCGATGGCATGGACCGCACAATTCAAATCATGCTTAGTGGCAAAGGCGACCTGCGAGGTCAGCTCGTCAGGATCGGTCACCGCCACACCGACTTCCCGCGAATTCTGATAGGGCTGTTTCATCAGGGCGGTTCGGGAACCAAGGGCGCCATCGGCAAAAATTTTGACCCCGCCGATATTAAGGTTGTCGTCGCCATAACCGGTGGTCAGGCCCTTCTCGGCGAGTTCATGGCTACGTTTAACGGGGAAATAATAGGTTACCCGGAAGCCCAGGTTGCCGTCTTCATGTCGCCGGCAAAAATACTCCCAGCCATCGGGGCCATCGAAGGAATGAAACCCGGTTACGCCCCGGCTGCGGGCGATAGTTTCGACTTTTTTCCAGAGAGTATCAATCTCCTTCTGATCTTTTTGGGGAATGTGATTCATCACTGCCGAATAGGCGGCGGGTTCGCGGAGAATGCCGGTCGGCCGGCCAGTAGCGGGATCCCGTTCAATTTTCCCGCCGATGGGGTCTTTGGTTTTCGCTGTGATACCGGCACGGCGCATGGCAGCGGAATTCACCCACGCTGAATGCTGGTCTTTACTATAGAGAAAGGCCGGCCGGCCGCCGGTGACGGTATCCAGATCTTCTGCAGTGGGAAGTCGATATTCCGTCCAGCTGTCCATCGCCCATCCTTCCCCGGTGACCCATTCGTCAGGTTTCAACGTTGAGGCAAAACCCTTGATTTTTTCGAGGACGGCTTCGTATGATGGCAACCCGAACAAGTATACCCGGGCCAGGCTCAGCGCCCAGAAATAGAAATGGGTATGGCTGTCGATCAGACCGGGTATGACGGTGCGGCCGTCGAGGTTGACACGGCGTGCTTTGGGGAATTCGCCGATGAGATGATCGTCGGTGCCGATAGCGACAATGCGGGCGTCTTTGATGGCAACAGCGGAAGGGCGGCACCTGGTGCGATATCCGGGATAGATAAGGCCGTTATGAAGCAGCAGTGTCATCGAAGTGCGGTCCTTTGACACGGATATCGCCCTCGCGACGGGTGATACCCAACTGGTCGAGATGCTCCAGCACCGGCAGGGCGTATTTTCGGCTGGTTTGAAAACGGTCCCGAAATTCGGCTAATGCCAGCATATTGTCTTTATTCAATTTACTCCGGACAAAAGCCATGACATCTTCCCAGAGATCAGCCAGGATAATATACGTATCGCTGATGCTTATCAGACGGCCCTGATCACGCAGGAAACGGATAGTCCGTTCGCCATCGGGAAATTTCGATTTGATTTCAGCGTATTCGGGATAGGCATGTCCGGCTGATTGGAGCATGTGTTGGATCTGCTCGGCCTCGTGTTTCATGTTTTCACCGAGATGCGGTGAAAAGCCGGGAAGGTGATAATACTGCCGGGTGCGTTCAATGTTGCCCTGTGCGGTCATATATTCAAGAAGATAGATAAACGAGGGAGCCTGCCCCATCTTAACTCGTGAAGTGATAGTCTCGGCAGTCAGGCCCGGCAGATAGGATTTGTTGCGATGGGTCTTTTCCAGTTCTTTTATTATTGCCTCGATAATGGGTTGCACGCGTTCGGTCACGCCGACGCGATCTCCTCCGGCAATCAGCGTTTTCGATGAAATTAGATTATCAATAGTCTGCTGAATATCATGATCGGAGAAATTACACAGCTTAAGAAGATCGCGCCGTTCTGTCATAATCGCCTTGTTCAATTCCGTCAGCACCAGTGATTCGATAGAGGTAGTATCACGGTGATCCAGATGGTCTCGCAGATGAGGCAGGAGCTTGCGACGCGGATACAGGTCAAGAATATCGACGATAAGCCCCCCGCCGACTGTTACCGGGGGTGTTGGCAGGCGGAGAATGAAGCGGTCGCCGACGAAGGCGGCCAGCGGTTGTTCGACTTTGATGATGGCAAAATCGGATTGTCCCGGTAAAATGCCCTTGTCCGGGAACGGCCGTATGATACCGGTCGTTTCGGTAGTCCCCAGGATCAAAAGCACGTGGCGGCCTTCGGTTAGCGGGACGATCGAGTCGGACAGATTGGTAATTTTGGCAGCGATGTAATAAGCGGGCGATGGCATCGGGAAACTGGTGATGACATCACCCCGCCGGATATTTTCCTGATCAATGCCGCCGACATTAACCGCGACCCTGCTTCCCGGTCCGACCCGGTCAACCTGTTTGCCATGCGCCTGCACTGTACGAAGCCGTAATTTTTTATTCGAGGGGACGTGATAGGCATCGGAACCGGTGACAAAGCCGCCGCCGCGGCTGGTGCCGGTCACCACCACCCCGATACCGGTAAGGATAAATGATCGATCGATGAAAAGCCGTGTTTTGCCGATATCATCGACGTCGCCGAGAGTTGTGGCGATGGCATCGATTTCGGCGATTACGTTATCGACATGTTCGCCGGTGGTTGCCGACACCGGGATAATCGGGCAGTTTTCGAGAAATGAACCGCGTAGTTTTTCCTCGATGTCGATTGTCACCAGATCACGCCAGTCTTTGTCGACCAGATCGATTTTGGTCAGCGCTACGAAACCATGCTGCAATCCCAGAAGCTGGAGTATCGCCAGGTGTTCCTGAGTCTGAGGCATCCAGCCGTCGTCGGCGGCAATCACCAGCATGGCGGCATTGATTCCCCCGGCGCCGGCAGCCATGTTGCGCACGAACCGTTCGTGGCCGGGGACATCAATAATGCCGATTTCGGTCCCCGAGGGTAATTGAGTCCAGGCGAAACCAAGATCGATAGTCAACCCGCGTGATTTTTCTTCGGGGAGGCGATCGGGATCGATGCCGGTCATCGCCCGTACCAACGACGATTTGCCATGATCGATATGTCCCGCTGTACCGAGTACAAACATCAGTCGACCAGAGAGTTTATAGCGTCAATGAGAATCGCGTCCTGTTCGGGCGGGACAGTCCGAATATCAAGCAGAAACTCATCATCTTCAACGCGCCCGATAATCGGTGGTTCAAAGGCGCGAAAGGCAGATGCGACTTTGTTGATATTGCCCGAAACCCGAATCGATACCGCCAGTGATGCGATGGTTTCATCGGGAGTTGAGCCACCGCCAAGATAGGCCTGTGTGGCTTTGAGGACGATGTCTTTGTCGGGGCAGGCTTTTTTTATCGCCTCTCCCCGCAGTTTGAGATCTCCGACCGGGACAGTGATCATCCGCCAGATGGGGAGATCATCGTGCCAGGTACCGTTGAGATAACTTTGCAGTGTTTGCATCAGGAGGGAAAAGATAATTTTATCGCAGCGCAGGGCGCGGAACATCGGATTGTTTTTTATTCGCACAATATACTCATCGCGCCCGATAATCAGGCCGGCCTGCGGACCGCCAAGGAGTTTATCGCCGGAAAAGCATATGATATCCACGCCGGAGCGGACAGCCTCGGCAATAGTCGGTTCGCCTGATTGCATAATTCCCGGGGGTAGCTCAGTCAGTCCCGATCCAAGATCGAAAACAGTCGCGATGTCATGTTCATCACCCAGCCGGGCAAGAGCATCCGGCGGGGTTTCTTCCACAAATCCCCGCTGCGAAAAATTAGAGCGATGGATTTTCAGGAGCATCGCGGTGCGGTCGGTGATGGCGGCGGCATAATCATCGACTGAAGTGCGATTGGTGGTGCCGACTTCAATGAGCCTTACGCCGGCTTTTTTCATTATCTCGGGTATTTTAAAACCGCCGCCGATCTGGACCAGTTCGCCTCGTGAAATTATGACCTCTTTGCGATAACCCAAAGTATTGAGAATAATCAGCAGGGCGGCAGCATTGTTGTTTACGACAGTGCCATTTTCAGTACGACAATATGACGCCAGCAGGTTTTCGATCAGGATGCCGCGCTTCCCGCGCCGTCCGGTTTTAAGATCGAACTCAAGGTTGGTGTAACCGCTGACCAGCGATGCGGTCTTTTCCAGCATAGCCATCGGTAATGGCGATCGGCCGAGATTGGTATGAATAATAATCCCGGCGGCGTTGATTACCGGCTGCAGGTCGTGGCGGGTTAGCGCCGAGAGCGAAGTGACAATCGCCTTCTGCAGTTTGGCCTGCGACCATGATGATGTCTTTTCCTGAAACTCCGTCTTGGCCGTTTCAATGACCTGCCTGATATGATCGACAACCAGGGGCCGGCCACAAATTCGAATGAAGGGCTCGAGTTCCGGCATGGAGGCGACTATTTCAACTGAGGGAAACTCGCGCAGGCCGGCATATGTGCGCTGGGGATCACTGGTCATAGACGATTTCCAGCAGGAGGCGGCCAACGGCATCAAGCGACTCAGGACTGCATTTATCAGGCGTATCGGCGATGGTATGCCAGGCGTCGTAGTCGAAGTCGATCAGGACTACAGCGGGGATCCCGGCGCCAATTAATGGAATATGGTCATCGATGATCTCGTCCTGGCGGCCGGGTTGAAATTGTTCCAGTTCCAGACGGGCGGCGGTTTCGAAAATCATATCGTTGAGTTTCGGATGATGCCGATCCGAGAACACCTCCCGCGTGATAACCAGATCGCTGTCGCCGATCATGTCGATTACGATGCCGAATTCGTAGTCGGTTTCATTGGTGCGGGCGAAATACGTCGATCCGATCAGGTACTGGTCGATTTTCCCCGGCGGGCCATAGTCTTCGGCATCGAAAAGGACCAGGTCAACGCCGACTGCCGGAGGTGTTTTTATCATCAACTCGGCCAGGTGCAACAATACGGCGGTACTGGAGGCGCCATCGTTTGCGCCCGGAATCGGCTGATGCCGTTTGGCGGGATCGGGATCGTAGTCGGCCCGCGGCCGGGTATCATAATGCGATCCCAGCAGGATACGCTTGGGGGTATCCGGATTTATATGCAAAATCCAGTTCACCAATGGGATGGAATCATCCTGCATGTAATCATAATAGAAAAACGGTTGCCGGGTCAATTTGACGCCGATCGAATCGGCAAAGTTCCTTACGAGGGCATGAAAAGTACGCCATCCGGGCGATTCGGGATTGCGCGGACCCATTTCGCATTGCCGTTCAAGTAATGCAAATGCCCGGTCGGCATCGAATTCGGGCGGTTCAACCGTCGGCCCCGATGCGCAGGAGATAAGCGCCAAAAGACCGAGACTGAAAAGGGCGATTATACCCGTGCGCCGGATGTTGCGTGTTTTAATAAGATTCATGCCTGAAAAAGTAGGTTGCGGCCGGGTAAAGGTCAAACTGTTTTTGTCTTAAAAGCGCATCTCGACCGACATCCGCAGTTCCCGGGTATGCCGCTTGGTCTGTGTCGCCAGGTCATTAGTATCCTGCCAGCGGGCGTCGAGACTGCCCTTGATAGTTGAGGAAAAGCTGTAGGTCAGCGACGGATGAATATCCAGACTGGTTCTCTTGGAGCGTTCGAGAAAGGCAAAATCGGTAGTCGGCCCGGCTTCCTCATCGCGGGTGACTTTATAGCTGACATCGAGGCCCATCGTCAATGTTGACTGGAACTTGACCCTGCCAAAAAGCGGCAGTTTGATACCCAATGGATTGCGGTAACTGTAGCTGGTGCCGAAGACAATGCTGTTGGAATACGATTTAACTGTCTTGCTGACACCACCGGAAGACTTATTGTATTGCCAGGTCGTGGTTATCGACGATTCATATCGGAAGCTGGTTTTGAGTGACTTAAACGGGGCGAATGAAATCGATACCAGCGGCGAGAACGCCTTTCGCTCGGATTCGGACTGAATATAGTCCGACTCAGTCTGGATTCTCGATTCGAAGGTCCGGGAGTAACTGCTCGACGGCGACAATTCATTGATCAGCGTGCCGAGAATCCATAGTCCCTTAACACTGCGGAAACTGAAGCGTACTTCCGGCCATTTTTCGGTTTCATTACGATAGGGCGTTCCCTGGAAGGTCTCACTGATCGATTTCGAGTAAGAGAAATCGGTCGTGACACCTCGGAATATCGAAAGCCCCGATCCGGCTGTAAATGCTTTATTTACATTTCGGGTCTTTCGAATAGTACCCCGGAATCCGGAAACTTCGCCCGCACCGGGATCGTCGGTGAGACCTAATCGGAAAAGCATTGACGCTTTATCGGCCAGCGCCGGGTAAGTTTGGTCTTCACTGAAGGTAATCGAAAAGTTCGGCGATTTGACAGCGTCGGTAATATAGCGAACCCCGGTCAGGACAGTCTTGTAAGCATCGGAAAAGACAGAGCCTGATTCACTACGACTGGCCTTGCGCCGGGTATTGTTGGTGCCGAAGAATTTATCCAGAAGAAATGAAAAATCAGCCCCGGCGGTCGTTCGCAAACCTGCATTGTAATAGAACGAGGAATCGGAATTGATAGTCAGATTGTCATTGTACCGTGCCGAGTAGTTGAACTTATGGGTCAGGAACTTAAACAGGTTTGGCGTATAAGCGCCTGTAAAGTTCTGGTTATAATTGTTTTCGACACCCAGCTTGAATTCCCGCGGTTTAAAGAACGTCAGGTTGAGCGTTTCGGGATCGCTCAAATCGCGTTTGGTGGTAAAGCTGTATGATCCGCTCAGGTTGTCGAAGATTTTGAAGCTGGCATTAAGGGTTCCCGTGAAATCTTTTCTCAGCGATACCGGATTGGTCCCGTTCTGATTCAAGGAATTAGAAAAAGAACCATTGAACGATCCCGACACCGTCAGTTTCGTCGGATAAAGATAGAGCCGTGTCTTATGCAGATTAAACGGCGACCAGAGCAATTTGAGCCATGAGAGCGGCGCTATTGTCGGCGGCTTGTTCAGCGACATATTATAATTGGCCTGTGCCGTGTAGCTTTCGCTGAAACTGTATGGCCGGGTTGGTGAACGGCTCTCAGTGACATTATAGCTGAACGATGGCGCCGTACGACTCAACAGCACTTCGTAGAGCAGATTGTTCGGCTTTTTATTAAAACTGATACTGGCCCGGAAGCCCTTGTTAATCGAGAGAGTCGTCTCATCGTCTTTGAATTCTTCCGGTACCGTTATATCCGAATTCGCTTCCAAAAGCGGCTCATCGCGGCTTTGCGCCCAGTTGAAGCTGACCGGCAGTTTCATTTCCCATGATCGCGGGAAAAGGCTGTGAAGGTTGACTGTTCCGGAGAAGGCGTAATTGGTTCTGGTTTTTCCCGAACCGAGATTATCAGCAGCACCGCCCTTGGTGGCGCTGGATACGCCGCGATAGAAGGCATCCTGATAGGACCATGAGCCATTATACGTCATCAGATCAGACAGGTTACCGCTGACTGAGAAGCGGGCGGCCACGCCACGGTCATCGCGCACGTCGGTCAGACGCAATTCGTTGACCCAGACATCGCTGGTGGCTGGATTGTTGGGATCAAGATTGACAACACCGACCGCGAAGTATTGGATACGCGTCAGGCTCGGATCGGTTCCCCGCTGGTTGATTTTCACCAGGTAGTTGCCCTCCTGACGAATCAGCGAGGAATCGGTGCCCTCTTCCCGATCCTTGAGAAGCCGTGCTTTCAGACCGGTGATTTCATCGAAGTCAATGACAACATTATTGGCCAGCCAGCCCGGTTGAAGGGTATCGCGGTATTCATAATAAGAGTTTTTGTCGGTGCCCATGCGAAGAAAGAAAAGTACCTTCTGACTGGCGATGTTCTCATCGCCATGGACAAACATTTCCAGTTTTCTATAGCCCTTGTAATTCTGTGCCCGGAATAAAGTGCGCACGGCCAGACCGGTATCCGAAGCCAGGATCAATCCCGAGTCGGGATCATTGACCAGAATACCGGCGCTGAGATCCTTAAATGTCAGGAGTAACGACTGTTCTTTTTCCTGGATATTAGTCGCCTGATCAAAGAAGCCGGTGACGCCGGGCGGCGCTTCATATCCGCCATCGATTTGATTGTTGATGACCGCAACATCGAAAGTGGAATTACTGCGAAGCGAGTCAGCCAGGTACGTTGAGTCGGCCCAGGCGGTGGACACCAGATCCATTTGTGCAATTGTTATGTTTAGCGCCCCGCCAAAGGTCCTCGTATATTCGTTGCCGGCACTGTCGATCCAGAGACGGGCAAAACGGATGTTGGCCCAGTCGGGATTACCGATGATGGTATCCATGGCGGTGACATCGCGCAGGGGAACACGAATAGTCCGCCAGCCGGTGTTCTCATCGCGGGTGCCGGGGACTTCAAAAAGCGTGTCGGATAAATTAATGCGGTAGGAAAAATAGTTATTGCCCTTTTCGACGCCATTGTACCCATTGATATCTTCTTCATCGGGACCGATCCGGTCACCGTCTTTCAGGTTCCCCTCGGTACCGTTGACACCCCAGGGGAAGGTGGATTCATCCTCAACATTATAGTCGGAACTGATGTCATCGCCGCGATACTTGGCGATCCAGTTGTCACCCCCGGGATCGGGATTGGTAACCGGATCGAAACCATACTCATTGTCATCGAAAACGCCATCGACCCCGGAATCCTCATTCTCGTCAAGAATATCATTTCCGTTTATGTCTTCGGTATTGGCAATATTGTCGCCGTTGATATCTTCCGAGATTTCACCGAGGTCGATATGCAGCACGCCAACATCACCGCGTACCCGCATTTCCAGCAGCTGGACGTTTTCAATCTGAGTAACAATCCCCTCGCTGAAAGCGCGCATCATACCGTTCCAGGAATTTTGAGGCGGGATTGTCACCGATGTGGTATCGATAAAGTGCAGGGTATCTTCACCCTGGATGGTCGAATCTTTGATCCGCTGGAAGTCAACCGGGGCATAGAACAGATCTAGGACTGTCCACCGGGTGTTGGCGGCGTTGATATCGGTGTTGAAGATTTCCTGCTGCGTCCAGACTCGAACTTTTTGTCCACTATATGGATTATACCAGGCAAAATCGCCCCGTTCGGTTTGCCGGTCGGACAGTTGTACCGGCCTTGAGGCTTTGGTCCAAACATTACTCTGAATACCCAGTGAATAGCTGTCGAGTGAACCCTCGAAATCGTCGATAAAGGCCTGATCTTCGACATTGGGTTCCGGCAGCGATTGCGCCACCTCACCCGAAAGCTGCACATAGGAATCGGATGTTGCCCGCACCAGCGGCAGGGCGTCGACCAGGTTGGTCAGCAAATCACTTTTGAAGCGATACGACAGGTCGGCATCCCAGACGAATATCTTCGAGGTTTCTTCGCCGACTTTGGGTTTACGGTTGGTCGTCTTATCCGACTTAAACAGGAGTGTCGTTCCCAACTGAAAATCACGGTTGGGAGAATACTCCATGCGCGTCCCCAGTAATGTTTTCTGGGAAATACTGAAAAATGGCGCCGTTTCGAACATGACCGACAAGTTCGAAATATCGCTGGTGTAAGCATCATCGAGAAGTGTGAGCGTCCCGAAATCATAGTCGATATTATAGTCGGCGCCCTTTTGCAGCCGTTTGCCATTGTGCGTGATGACTTCCGAGCCCTCGATGATATTGGTGGCGTTCAGCCGTATCTGCGACTGGCCGACGGTCGAGCCGGCGCTGACGGTCATATAATATTTTGATTCGCCTGTAATAGTACTAAAATTATTATCGTCATATAATACTGAGACAGTCTCCTCGGGGTACACCGAATCGCCAGTAACAGAATCGACGACAAACGCCTGCGCCGGATCAAAGGGATGCCGATCGGGAAAAACCAGGAGTCCCAGCACCGGATCAATCAGGGCTGTTGTCTGATCAATGATACCGTCGGGAATCGGCTGTCCG
Source organism: uncultured Ignavibacteriales bacterium (assembly GCA_964526635.1). GTDB lineage: Bacteria > Zixibacteria > MSB-5A5 > GN15 > JAAZOE01 > CAZGLR01. Next base: position 34,036 of record CAZGLR010000004.1, read on the forward strand.
TTTGTATTCTGCAGATCGAGACCGAAAATCTGGAGATAGGGTGTACCATCCTGTTCGACCGGGTGATCGTCCTGTGGGGTATTACCAACCAGTTTGGCCCGACGGATAGTAACTGTAACCTCATCGATATCAATATTTCGCGCTCCCAGCGAATAGACATTGCGCCATTCGTATTCCCACAAATTGGGACTGGGCACATTGGTGTAAATTTTCGGCTTGATCAGTTTCAGTCTCAGGGTATCGCCGGAAACGTCACCGATGGTGTCAATATACGATGCTCCGCCACGACGCCGCAGCACCCGCATGTAAACACCGAGGGTATGATTAGATTGCGGTCCTGAACCGAGGAATTGAAGGTAATAACTGCTCGGGTTGATATAGTATTCTTCTTCCGGGATCAGCTCGAAAAATTCATTGAATTGCGTCAGGTTGGTATCGGCCAGGGTATCGAGCGGATCAAGGTAGCAATAGGCCGGAAAGCGGCCGACTTTGTCTTCAGCGCGTGTGGGTTCATCATCGATATAGACGATCGCTTCGAGAATCGAGTCGCCGAGGAATTGATCGGTACGCGGTATGAAGTCGACCGGCCGGGTTTCCGGCGGGCCAAAGAGGGAGTCATAAATCGGGCGATTAGTGCGCCATGGCAGACGACCCAGATCATAGAACATCCGCTTGGCGTAATTGATATCCTGGATCACCTTTTCGGTGGCGGCCGAACTCCCGGCGGCGATTTCAATCGTCTCGGTCGAGCCCTTTTCCTGCGAAGCGATCGCGGTGATCGAGACATCCGCGATCTGGGCGGTAGCCTTGATGCCAAAAAGCCCCTGTACGCGAGTTGAATACTGCAGGAACTGGGTGGCCGGCAGGTTCAGGGTGGTGTTACCGAGTTCGACGGCCTGGAGGATTTCATCCTCCTCACCCTGGTACCGGAGAATCAGGCGGTTGGCCAGCGGGATATCGCTGCGGGAATCCTGACTGACTTTGACCGTAATTTTCGAGCCGATCGTCCCGGTAATATCGTACCGGTAAATCTGTTCCATCTCGAGGCTGGGGAATTTGGACTGGCGGTTTAGAGCAGACTGGGTCTTATCGGACCATTGTGACCGTCCGGCAAAAGTGATTTTCTGGAAGCCGGATACTTTGAGACCGGCGCCGCCCTCGCCGAAGATCGATTCGAACGTGCGTGACCTGATCGGGATGGAAATCTGAAACAACCCGCCGGCTTTTTTCTGTTCTTCTCTCTTCAGCGAGGCAAGTTGAGACTGCCGGGAGAAGTTATTTAACGAATACTGAATACGGCGATCACGGAAATCACTGATCGGCATGGTTACCGGGACCAGTCCCAGGTCTTTTTTAATTCTTTCGGTTATCGTAACGGTACGGTCTTCATAATCGAAATCGTACTCGAAGGTTTTTTTCTGCCGGTTCGGATCAAGCGGGTAGCCATAGTTCGGTTCAAGACTGAATATGAAATCGGGGACTTCGGTCGGAAATGATGAAAAACGCGTAGGTGGCACATCCAGAGTTGCCTCGAATGCGGGGGGCGCACCATGAACGGGCAGGCAACAACACAGGACTGTCGCAGCCGTAATCAGGAGAAATCGTAATGTAAAACGCGCACAGATCATAGTATTTCTTATTTGTGCTGTTACTCAATCATTGTCTGTGCGTCGATACGACCTCCTGGCTTTGAGTTAAAACGCACCGATACTCATGACTTCTTCCTGGAGTTCGATATTGAATTTCTCCAGCACTTTCCTTTTCAATGTATCGGCCAGCATGCGAATATCTTTCGAGGTCGCATGCCCTGTATTTATAATAATATTGGCGTGTTTTTCAAAGACTTTGGCGCCGCCGATTGAAATTTCTTTGGCCCCGACTTCATCGAGCAATTTGCCGGCCGGGAGTTTGCCGTTGGGCTGCGAGGGATCCTCGATGTTCTTGAAGAAACATCCGGCTGAATTCGGAATGGTCGGGTGCTTTTGACAGCGAAGCTGACGAATCTCATCAACGCGGCGTGCGATATCGATCTGTTTCCCCGACTGGAGAGTGAAGCGTGCGGTGGCGACAATTTCATGCGTCACCTTCAAGTACGAATGCCGGTACTGGAATTTGAAATAGGTATTGTCTGCAGTGCGCCGATCTCCCGACCGGTCAACAAGTTCCGCATCGCTCAACACCGAACTGATCTGACTGCCAAAGGCACCGGCGTTGCCATAGACAGCACCGCCGACAGTACCCCAGATGCCGGCTCCAAACTCCAAACCAGTCAGCGAGTGTTCAGTCGCAAAATCCACCAGTCGATCCAAATCCTCTCCGGCGCCACATATAATATCGTCAGCTTGTACCCGCAAGCCCATGATAGAGTTCCGAATGATCAAGCCGCGAAAACCGTCATCACTGATCAACAGATTGCTGCCGCCGCCAATGACGAAGTACGGAATACCCAGTTCGGCGGCCAGTTTCAATGCTGAAGATAACTCGTCAGCAGTGGAAATATTCACAAAAATATCAGCAGGTCCGCCGGTCCGGTAGGTAGAATACGGCGCCAGTGGCTGGTCATATTGCACCCGGCCGATATAGCGATCGGCAAAGCCCTTATATACAGTTTCTACGGTCATTCAAAACATCCATGGTAAAGATAGCATCTCAACCGGACATTGGCAAGCCCAAACAGAAAGATACCACTCAGTTATTTTATTGCAATGCAAAGCATTACACACTTTTTCGGAATCTCACCTTGAACCGTTTCGGTTATTTTATCTTGACCTGTAAATCGGTTGTACCTTTGCCATGATTCAGTTCGACGCGGCCGCTCCCGGGTGGTATCGCTATACTATTATACAAACGGTCAGGCGACATCGATGAGATCGACCCGGAGAGTACTGATAATGGCGGCGTTTTTCAACAAAAATTGTATTGTCGGGCTTTTTTTCCCTTCAGAAGCAATCAGTGTTTTGGCCCAGTACGAGGCCCGGGCGACCAGATCCTGATCAGTGATGGGATTGGCCAGCCGGAATTCAGGGAGACCATGCTGCCTGATACCGAAGAACTCACCGGGACCGCGCAGTTCCAGATCCGCCTCGGCGATTTTGAACCCATCGGTGGTTGAGGCAAAATATTCCAGCCGCTTGCGGGCCATATCCGAGATAGGCGGATAGGCCACCGCGACCGCCAGACCGGCCTTGTCTCCCCGGCCAACCCGGCCGCGCATCTGATGCAGTTGAGACAATCCGAAACGCTCGGCATGCTGTATGATCAGAATAGTCGCGCCCGGGATATCAATACCTACTTCAATGACCGTCGTCGCAACGAGAATATCCAGTTTGCCATCGTGGAATTCCCCGATAATTTTGTCACGTTGATCGGCCTTGACACGGCCGTGAACCAGCCCGATCCGCCTTCCCGGAAGAAGACCTTTCAGTTCTTCAAAACCCTCTTCGGCAGCCTGCAAATCCAATTTTTCCGATTTTTCGACCAGCGGAAATATAACGAAAACCTGATTTTTCCTGTCCAGCTCGGCGTCGATATACCTGTAAATATCGCCCAGCTTTGAGGCAGGGCGCCATACTGTGCGCACCGGTTTGCGGCCGGGCGGCAAATCCGGGATGGTCGACACATCCAGGTCGCCATAGAGCGTCAACGCCAGCGTGCGCGGAATCGGCGTGGCGGTCATCACCAGACGATCCGGCTGGCGACCCTTTTCGGCCAGCTTGCTGCGCTGCATGACGCCAAAACGGTGCTGCTCGTCAATAATGACCAGGGTCAAGTTTTCAAACTCGACACCCCTGCTGATCAGTGCGTGTGTCCCAAACAGGATATTGAGATACCCGGATCTCAGCCCGGCGATGATTTCCTTCTTCCCCGCCGCCGACAATGATCCGGTAAGCACCGCCGCATTGATCCCGGCCAGTTTGAGCGGCTTTTCCCAATTAGCGAAATGCTGCTCGGCCAGAATTTCGGTCGGGACCATGATCGCTGCCTGACCATCATTTTCAACCGCAAGTACTGCCGCCAATACCGCAACGACTGTTTTTCCTGAACCGACATCACCCTGCAGGAGGCGATTCATCGGCTTCGATGAGGTCATATCATCGACGATACTGCCTAACGCGGTTTTTTGACCGGGGGTAAGATCGAATGGCAAATTATCGATGACTTTGGTGAACAATTCGCCGGGACGCCGGCAGGTCCGCGCCTTGGTTTGTTCTTTATAATCAGAGCGCCGCTGCTGCAGCATGAGTTGAAGTGTTAGAAGTTCGTCGAATGCCAGACGGCGGCGGGCGCGCTCGGCGGCGGCCTCATCCGAGGGAAAATGAATATCAATCAGTGCAGTTTTGAGATCGGCTATCTGTTCGGCGGCGATGATGTTTTCCGGCAGGACATCATCGATTTTATCGCGGACAGTATCGAGTGCCGCCTTGATCAACCGCCGAAAGACGCGCGATGACAGCCCCGCCTTTTGCAGTTCAGCCGTCAGGGGATATATCGGGACGATCCGTCCGGTATGGATCTGATCGTCGCCCTCGCCGCCGATAAACTCATACTCCGGATGCAGGATTTGAAAGCCCTGGAAGTAGGTGACTGTCCCGGTAACCGCCAGCTCATCGCCCTTTTTAAACTGTTTTTCAAGATATTTCCATCCGGCAAACCAGAGCAGCGAGAGGATGCCGGTGCCATCGTCAATAATCACCTCAAGGCGTGTTTTACCGCCGCGCAACAGGCCCTTGGCCCGGACCGTGCCAACCACTGTCTTGTAGTCGTTTTCCTGCAGCGAGGCGATCGTGGCGACTTGAGATCGGTCGATGTATCGGCGCGGCGTATACATCAGCAGGCGGGCGACGGTATCGACGCCATGGGCTTTGAGAATTTCGCCCCGCCTGGGGCCGACGCCCTTGAGATACTGGATATCGGTTGTCAGATCGAGTTCCGGCACACTGTAAGCTATAGCGCTATTATTAGCCAGTCAATCATTTTGCATACCGGCCGGATAATGGCATAAACACGGCTCCCGGCATACAACAAGGGCGGGATTCCCCCCGCCCTTATAGAAGGCAACGATCATCGGCAGGCGCGATGATCATCCCTTCAGGAGTCACCGTCTGCGATCGCGAAAGATGCGGCACTGATGATATACCGCACCCAGTCGTGGCCAAGTTATGTACAATGGGGAGCATCTGCGACACATACCCCTGCCCGCCCATACTGAGTTGTCACTCACACGACGAAGCGGAGATACTGAGGTGAGGCGTTATTATTATAGGCCGTAGTACGTTTTTGTACAGGCTTTTATTGTGGCCGGAGAGGTCTATACCAAAAATTAACGCATGGCTAACAAATTGTCTCGGATACAATCAAACACAAGGATGCGACAATATGCTGACCGGGAATTTGCATAAAAAAGCGGAAGGGGTGGGAATCGAACCCACCGCCGACGGCCTTACCGCCGGCCCACGGTTTTGAAGACCGCAAGGGCCACCAGACCCTATCCACTTCCAGTGTGAGTATAATCGGCCGGGGGGAAAAACGCAAGACCCGGTGGGAAGATCAGATCGAGGATTTAAACGACGAGGTGCAGGTACGAGGGTATCAGATCGACTGTACCGGCATGGCGGTGATATCGTCGATCAGTATTGACTCGGTCACCACAAAGGCCTCGGCGTAGCGCACCCCGACACCGATGCCGTACTTACGATGGTAGATGTCCATCAATTCGAAGATATCATTACCGGGCTTGAAGATTTTCTTGTCGGAGGTAAAACCGCTTGACTGCGATTTATAGGCACGCACGGCCTCGACTTTGCGCTCGTACTGCGCCGAAACATCGACGAAAAAGGAATGAATGGTCTCGATATAAGACGACGCATAGATGATTTTTTTGGGTCGAAAGGGTTCGCCATCGAGCGGTGCTTTTTTCAACCCGGACAGGTAGATGGCGTCGTAGGCAAGATCGGCAGTAACACGATGATCGGGATGTCGCTGACCATCTCGATACGGCAGGAGGACTGCCGTCGGACGATATTCCCTGATTCTGGCGGCGATTTTTACTTTGGCGTCGGGATCGGAGTCGAGAGCGCTGTCGGGCAGGCTGAGGTTCTCGCGCATGCTAACGCCCATGATCTTCGCCGCGGCTTGTGCCTCTTCGAGGCGCTGGTCGGCAGTGCCATAGGTGCCCATCTCGCCCCGGGTGAGATCGATGATCCCGACTTTTTTCCCGGCATCGACAGCTTTGATGACAGTCCCGCCGCACGTAATCTCGACATCATCGGGATGCGCCGCAATTGCCAGCAGATCAAGCGACATGTTCCATCTCCCCCGCGATAATTCGGCGGTAGTAGGATTCATAGCGGTCGACTATCAGTTTGGCATTAAACTGCCGGGCCGATTTCTCGGCGCCGTATTTGCGAAATGCTTCAAGATCATATTCTCCGGTCAGAAGAGATACCGCCGCGTTGGCCATCGACCAGGTATCAGCGACCGGAAACAGGAAACCGTCTTTGCCATGATCAACAACTTCAACCAACCCGGTACCGGAAGAGCCGATAACCGGCACCCCGCAGGCCAGCGCTTCCAGCGCGGCCAGACCGAAGGATTCTTCTTCTGAGGGCAGTAAAAACAGATCGGCCAGCGGCAGGACTTCTTCAACCCGGTCCTGACTGCCGAGAAAGATCACTTTATCATCGAGACCGTTTTTCTTCACCGTGCGCCGCACCAACATGGTTTCGGGGCCCTCGCCTATCAAAAGCAGTCGGGCGGGGACTTTTTTGCGGACCTTTTCGAAAATATCAATGACATCCATAACCCGCTTGACCGGCCGAAAGTTTGAGATATGGCAAAGCAATTTTTCTTCGGGGGGGGCGAAGCGGCGGCGCTCGCAGCATTCCCGATTTGGATTAAAACGTTCGGTATCGATAAAATTATGCACAACCTCGATATGCTTTTTGATATCAAATTCGCGGCGGGTTTCATCGGCCAGGTAATGAGAAACGGCTGTGATGCCATCGGATGATCGAATCGAAAAGCGGGTGATATCGTAATATGATTTATCGGCGCCGACCAGCGTGATATCAGTGCCGTGGAGCGTAGTGATCGTTTTGGGAGCACATTTGCCGTTCAATAGTTGCTTGGCCAAAAAGGCGGCGGTAGCATGCGGGATAGCGTAATGGACATGCATCACATCAAGTTTATACTCGCAGGCGATTTCGGCCATGCGAGCGGCCAGGGTCAGCGTATAGGGCGGATATTTGAACAACTGATAGGAGATTGTCTCAACCTGATGAAAGAAAAGATTCGGCCTGAAGGTGTCCAGTCGAAATGGCAGATCGTAGGCTATAAAATGCACCTGATGCCCGCGTTCAGCCAGTTTGATGCCCAGTTCGGTGGCGACAATACCCGATCCCCCGGCGACCGGGTAGCAGGTGATGCCTATCTTCAGGTTATCCATGGTAGTCACTCAGTTCTAAAAGATGATGTCCATCATTGCCGTCGGGCAGATGTTCAAAGATGTGGTCGATGATCCCTTCGCCATAGCGAGACAGAAAATATACGGTCGCGACAGTCCGTTCCGCAAGAGACCGCTGCGGATAGAGAGTACGGTACAGCCGGTCCAGTCGGCTGGTCATTGTCTCATTTTTGCGCTTGAAGGCGGCAAATATTTTCTGCCGGAGATCGTTGTATTGATAATCTATCTTCCCGGCGATCTGCTGCAATGTTCGGGGCAGATCATCATCGATTCCGCCTACCGGTGCTTCAAGCTTTGCCAGTTCGGTTTGCAAAGTTTTACCGATAACGTCGAGTTGTTTTTTGAGGTCACCGGGAAAGGCATCGGCGGCCAGGCGAGTAATGACCGGCTGAATATCGGGGATAATGTCTTCGAAATTCAGGTCGTACGTATCGAGAAGCTTTTTGACTTTGTTTTCGACTATTGTCACCGATGGGCGGGCGATGATTTTCGGCGGTACCGTGTTGAATACTTCGAACAATGGCATCATCTGGGCGAAATAGGCAATTTCGGCCGGGCCGCCGATGATGGCAGCAGTGGGAAAAACCGTTGATTGCAGAACCGGGCGCGTGAGGACGTCGGTGGAGAATGAAAACGGTTCCTTGCGGGTAATTTCCCGCAACTGTTCACGGCTGTAGGAAGTCTCGTTGGCGAGAAAGCCATTGTTGTTGCAATGCACCGCAATTCGTTCGGGCAGATGCATAAACAGGTGAGCGGCCGTGTCAGACTTTTGAACCTGAATATGGTAGCCGTCGGCAGCAATCTTTTTTCCCTGTTTAGCGAGGTGCTTGCGGACCGCCTGACTTTCATTGATGAGTCTTTCGAAAAATGGTCCCGCCGCCTGTTTAAAGCCCTGATCATATGGTGAAAATACGACCAGTCCGAATCGGCCCAGCAAAGCAAGGAGGAATTTTGCAAACGCCTCGACCATATTTTCGCCGGACACATAAGCCTGGTGCAGCACCTCCGTGACCATCGCTTTGAAATCATTGTCCGGCAGACGTGATTCGAGTTTTTGCCGTTCACGGTCGATCGAGGTATCGAATTCGAGTGCCCCGACCGGCGGATAATGGCGATCGGCATCGACGTCAATGCGCAGTTCTGTAAGTTCGCCTTGTTGGTCGAAGAGATAGGCGTCCGAGATTTCTTCAAGATCGTGATCGTCAGCGGAAATCCAGAAAACCGGTACGGCCGGAACACCGTGTTTCGACTCGATCTCGCGCGCGGTTTTGATCGCTACCAGTGCTTTGAGAAGAATCATATATGGCCCACCAAAGAGCATCGCTTGCTGGCCGGTAAAGACACAGGCGGCGCGTTTGTCGATCAGTTTGTCGATGGAGGAATGCACGCTATCCGGAGCCTGCCAATGTTTGTTCTGCTCATGGAGAATTGCCGTAATTATTTCCCGGTCAAATTCGTGGTTTTCCAACTGCGCGAGAACTGTCGAGATATCCTGATTGGGGTAATACGACACTGCCGGTATATTACCGAAAAGAAATCCACGGTATAAATCGGAATAACCGAGTAATTCAGGCCTGTCGATTTTATGCAAACTCATCAGTGATGCCTGTTATAATTTCTTTCGAACACAATCAGCGTGTTGCTTGTAGTAACACAAATAATTGCGATCAGATCCACTTTTTTCGCTTGAAAAAGAAAAGTAAGCCGATCGTTACGGCGATCACAATCACCCAGAAGGCGGCGTAACCGTATTTCCAGTCAAGTTCCGGCATATACCGGAAATTCATGCCATACAGCCCAACCAAAAAAGTCGGCGGCATCAATATGGCGGTAAAGATAGTCAACACTTTGATAATTTCATTGGTGCGCGTCGAGACCCCTGAGTAATAGACTTCCAGTGCCGAAATCAGGGTATCACGGAAGGTGTCGCTGGTTTCACTCACGCGGGCCATATGATCATAAATATCGCTGAGATAGACCATTGATTTCTCCGATACGAGATCATGATGCTCTCTCACCAGGCGCGAGAGCACCTCAAGCTGCGGGATGGCTATTCGCTTGAGGCGATGAATATCCCGCCGGAGGGTGAAAATAGTCTTGACTGTCTGCTCATCCGGTTCCTCGAAGACATCATCTTCGATAGCATCGACTTCGAACTCGAAAAGATCAAGCGCGATGGTATAGTTGTCAACGATAGCATCGAGAATAGCATGGAACAGGAAATCCGATCCCCGCGAAAGCAGGCGGTCGTCTTTGCGGGCTTTCATAAAGAGGCTGTCGAAAACCGGGTGATCGTCGAAGTGCACGGAGACGACGGCGTTTCTGGTGAGAAAGAGGTCAACCTCGCTGATTTTCAGGCCCGATTCGCGGCCCATATAATCGGCCAGTTGAAAGACGAGGAACATGTACTGGCCGTAATCATCGAGCTTCGGGCGCGGCATTTCGGAGATGACGTCTTCAATCGACAGCGGGTGAAATTTGAAGTCGTGGGTGAGGATATACGATTCCTTGTCCGAGGGAGCGGTCATATCGACCCACATGATAGTATCCGGCTCGGCCAGGTACTTATCGAAATCGATAATACCCTCGTGGTACTCAGTGCCTTCCTGAGGACGCCAGAGAAATGTCCTGATCATGTTCTCGTCTCCTCTTGATCAATCAGAACATCGTCTTCATCGGAGACCATCTTTTTGACTTCCTGCAACACTTCCTCATCCTCACCAAGCTGCAATATTGAGAAATTTTCCTTGAAGAGATGATACCAGGACAATATCACAATCGGGAGCATATCAATCAAGTAAAGAACGACCGAAAACAGCACCGCTTCGGTTTTGCGTATCGCGAACAAATTCAGCCCGGCGACAATAGCGAGCTGAAACGGCCCGACATTGCCGGGCGTAATCGGGATCATAATAGCCAGATGATTGATTATTAGAATAACCACCGCCGGCAGCAGTGGCAAATCAAAGCCAAAGACATGAAACAAGCTGTAAACAACACCGATTTCGGCTGCCCAGGTCAACAGGGTTATCCCCAGCACAAAGGCCAGCTTATCGGTGCGTTTGAGAACCGAAAGACCCTGATTGAATGAGCGGATCGTTTTTCGCACAGCCATATACACGCGAGCCGAACGCGGGCGGATGCGCCTGGAGGCAAAATCCTCAATTCGCTTCTGAAATGTAAGACTCAGGTAAAACAGGATAAAGATCGCCAGGGTGGCCGCCCCGATTATGTAGCTTACCGATTGATATTCGCTGGGAAAAACCCAGAGCATGGAGCTCAGCATCATCAGGATGATCAACCCGGTGCCATTGAGTACGACTTCGAGAAATATCGTGGAGAAGGCGAATGTTTTGGAGAATTTACCCTGTTTGGAAAAAAGAATGACTCGCGCTGCCTGCCCGGTCAGGGCCGGGAGCATGATATTGATTAAAACCGATGTGGAGTACATGCTTAATGTCGGGAAAAAGCGGACTTTCCGTGCTTTACCGACAATTTTAACCCAGCGCCATGTTTTGAATACAATCATGAGCGTGGCCAGCAGGAAAGCCGGAATCAAATAGACGAATTCCAGCTCTTTGGCCAGTTCGCCCATCCGCCTGAAGTTGAAATCATGGAACAGGAAAACCAGGATGGCTATGGCGACCAGCGCGCCCCAGAACTGTTTTTTCTTAAAAATCGACGGCATATCGGTTTATCAAAAAAATACCCGGCCGGGGGCCGGAGTATGGAAACCCATAAAAGGTATTGAAAAAGGCCAATAGTGTCAAACAAAATACCCCTCGGGGCCGACCCTGCCTTTTTATATTTCGACGATGGATCTGGCTTCAATCCATCCCTTGAGACGGTTCTCAAAATTGACCAGGTAATACCCGTCTTCGCGCCGCTCTATAGTAAAGGTCAACCCTGCATGGGCGGTGAACTGATCGTTGAAATCCGCCCCCGGACCATTTTTGACCTGTACCTGAAGCGCTGTTACCACGCCGGTTCGGGTAATGACTTCCTGATTCAGCTTAAACGCCACCAGGTGGGCGGAGATGACAAAAAGCGAAAGGACAACAACAACCACCGGCGTTGACAGAGAAATCCATCGATAAACATACCGGGCAAGCACAAGCAACGCCGACAGAACATATAATATGGCGGCAAGGAAGGTTATCTCTCGCAAACTGAATGAACTGAAGAAATTATTGACATAATCGAGGAGAATTGTCTCCTCGGTCACTTCAATTTTGTCGATCGCGAACTGACGGGCAAAATCCAGATTGGTGCGGATATCATCGTCGCGCGGATCCAACTTCCGGGCCCGGATATAGTTGGCAATGGCCAGACCGAGCTGACCATCGCGAAAACAGGCATTACCGAGATTGTAATACACTGCTGCCGATTCGCGACCGGCGGCCAGGATGGCGTTGTAATTTTCTATCGCCTGCTTATAGTTGCCATCGGAATACGCTCGATTCCCCTGCTCGAAATAATGGTCGAGACCATTGGCGGCTACGGGAGCAACACCGAAAAGAATTAGCGCCAGCAGCAGGATACGCATCATGCTCACTCTCATTTCAGCACCCCCTCGAGCCGGACAACGACATCACGGGTCTGATCATAGAGATGCTGCCGCGCCTCTACCCCCGTATCGCCGCCGGCAAAACGACCGAAGTCGGCCTCGGTTAGGATGTCTTTCACAGAAATCCGCAGGTCCTCATCGACACTTCGGCGACTCAACTCATCGTCAATCATATCGCCGGTAAAGCCGTGGGGCGACATATTCAGTTTATCCGCGATGTAACCGGTCAGCACAGTGCTGATTTCAGCATAAAACGGCGTCGGATCAGCCCCGCGAATTAATCCCTCGGCAGTTTTCAGTCGCTTTCTGGCCAGAGCGTTGGCTTTTCTCAGGCGGGCGTAAGCGACATCACCCTCGAGTTTCCGACGGCGCCTGACATCCACCACTCCGCCCAAAAGTACCATCAGCGGCAGAGCAAGCATTGTCAGAAAGACCGGCGAAGTCAAAAGGATGCGGCCACGGGGATGAAAATCGACATCCTGTGTTTTTATAAAACGGATATCAGTTTCTTTCAAATCGATCGTCTGGCCGGAAACCATATTGTACGGCACTTCATCGCCGGCCACCAGTTCGCCCTGTTTCACCGCAAAATCAATCGATTTGGTTTCGACAGTGCGGTACCGTTTTGATCCCGGATCAAAATAATTCAGTTTGATCGGCGGCAGGGTGTGCGTGCCCGGAAGCCGCGGGATCATCACGTATTCAAAGGTCTTGGTGCCGCCGATGACATCATCGATATGGCTCGTTTTAAAATCGGATGATGCCTTTTCGATACGGAAACCATCGAGTTCCGGCAGGATCGGTTCGGGAATCGACTTCACGTTTCCCTTGCCGGAAATTTTAATAGTCAGCGCAATCGCTTCATTGACCTGTATATCAGTATTATCGACATCGGCACTGATAGTATACGTACCGACCGCACCAGTGAAATCGTCAGGTTTGCCGTCTTTCGGCAGCGACCGTGCCATAACTGTTAACGGATCTGATTTGACTGTGATTCGCTCGCCCTGCATGAACATATCATCGAGCAACGAGAAGGGATCACGGCCCCGTTGACGGGTTCTTTTGGCAACGGCAGTCGTTACCTGGGCCGGCCCGATTTTCAATTCTCCCGGTTTGGTCGGGAATAAGGCTGTTCGGATTTCGGTCACCAGATAATCCCGCCCGGATATGGTTTCGTAATACTGCGTTTGCGGTGGCATATCCTGCACCCAGAAGCCGGGCATCGGCGGCGGTGTGTAGTTCGGTGAATCAAGCAGACGGACCGCCCGATAGAATTTGACCGTGAGTGTCACCTGCTCATCGACGTAGGGCTGCTTTTTGTTAAATGATGCTGTCAGGAAGACATCTTCGCCACCGCCAGAAGATCGCGTTGATGGTGTCGCTTGTTGATTCGATGTCGCTCCGGAATTATTCTGGACGACCTTGATATGGAGCTCATTTGATTCATAACGCTTGCCGTTGAAAACGACCGTCGCCGCACGGATGGGCCACTGCCCGACTTTTTTTGGCGACAGAAGATAATTATAGGACTGCGAATAGGTCACCTGGCCGTTGATAATCTGCAAATTAGTCGAACTGCCCGCGGGAGTGACATCAAAGTACGGCAGCGGCGGAAGTTTCGGCTGTGGCAGTTGTTGCTGGCCGAGAGCAGATATGGTTATACCAAGAGTGGCCTGCTGATTGAGCGCAATTGTCTCATGACTCAGTTTCATCTCGATGCTGATACTGTCCTGGGACCATGCGGCGCCGCCCACAAGGACACAGAAAACAACGAATATATATATCGACTCAAGAGCACGTCTCATGATTATCACCAGTCATTTCCCCGGTAGCCGGATTCGATTATGACTTTGCGCTTCATAGTATTTTCCTGTTCCGCCTCTTCCAGCGCCCGCAGGATACGCTCGGCATCTTCCTTGCTCATCTCCTGCTGTGTCGTATCGGGTTGAGGCTGCGGTTGCTGCTGCTGTTCTTCCTCATCTTGCTCCTGTTGCTCTTGTTGCTGTTGCTGCTGCTGTTGTTGTTCCTCTTCCTGTTGTTCCTCTTCCTGCGGCTGTGGTTGCTCCTGCTCTTGTTCCTGCTCGCCCTGTTGCTGCTGCTCTTGTTCTTCCTGTTCCTGCTTTTCTTTTTCTTCCTGTTCCTGCTGTTGTTCGTCCTGATTTTGCTCCTGGTTCTCCATCTGTTCTTTCAGGCGATTCCGGGCCAGTTCAAGATTGTACTTGGCATCGAGATCATCGGGATTGATTTCAAGAGTCTTGCGATAGGAATTGATCGCGCTCATATAATCTTCACGCTCGAAATGGGTATTGCCAAGATTATAATACGCCGCCGCCTGCAGGTCGGCATCGTCGGTGTTAAGTGCCTGTTCGAACTTGATGGCGGCGGTATCATAATTTTCTGCCTTGAGCAGGGCGGTGCCCTGATTGAAGGCGATCTCCGGCGTTTGGGGGGCCTCTATTTCTGCCTGATTATAAAAGTCGAGCGCCTCCTTGAAGTCACCGTCGCGGAATTCCTTATTCCCCTTGCGCACCAGCGATTCGGGGTTCGCGAAAACCGCGCCGACCGTGATGACTATACTCACTATGGTTACAACAACATATCTCATCGACGAATCCGTGGAATGTTTTTGCGTATCCGTTCGGGAATAAATACTTCCCAGACGATGAACAATAGCGCCAGTGACAACGGCCACTGGAAGCGATCATCGTATTGCAGGGTCAGACGGCCCTCGAGTTCTTTCTTTTCCATCGACGATATCTCGCCGTAGATTTTTTCCAGTTCAAGTTCCGAGGGCGACGCCCGATAATACTTGCCACCAGTGTTCAGCGCGATTTTCTGCAATGTTCGCTGATCCAGTTTACTGACAATGATCTCGCCATCTTCATCCTTTTTGAATCCGACCCGTTCACCGCGCTGATTATAAATCGGAATCGGTTCGCCCTCGGGATTGCCGATCCCGATCGTGTAAATCTTGACACCCTCTTTGCGGGCGGCCTCGGCGGCCTCAATGGGATTGGTGCCATGATCCTCACCATCGGTCAGCAAAATGACGACTTTATGTTTGCGCTCCTGCCGATTAAATGCCTCGGTGGCGGCCTGAATGGCATTACCCAGCGCCGTACCCGGAACCGAGATGATATCGGGATCGAGAGCGTCGAGAAAAAGCCGGGCCGCCGAATAATCGACCGTCAGCGGACAATGCACAAACGCTTCCCCGGCAAATCCGACCAGGCCGATACGGTCACCCTGAAGCCAGGAGGGATCAATGATGCGCCGTATCTGCTGCTTGGCTTTATCGAGACGCGAAATCGGCCCCGGCACAACATCGCGGGCCTCCATCGATTTGGACAGATCAAGGGCAATAACGATATCGATCCCCTCGCGCTTGACCATCTCCATATGCGTCCCCAACTGCGGCTTGGCCGCCGCCACTGACAAAAAGAGAATCGCGATCAGGAGGAGGAGAATCTTGGTCGTTTTGCGCTTAAACGATAACCCGGCGGCCGCCCGCATAACCAGCGGCAGATCGCCAAAACGGGCCAGAATCTTTTTCCGGTTTTCTATCGACCACCAGAAAAACAGGCCGATGATCGGAATCAGCGCTATCCCAAGCAAATATATCGGTTCATAAAAACGCATGGATCGTCACAAGTCCTCATTCAGGGAATTTTCCGCAGCCAGGTCTGCCCCAAAAATATCTCGGCAATCAAAAGAGCAAAACCTGCCAAAAGCCATTCGAAAAACAATTCCCTATACTGTATATACTCATTAATCTCTATCTTTGTTTTCTCGAGCCGGTCAATTTCTTCATAGATCTTATTCAGCTCTTCCCCCGACCGCGCCCGGAAGTACATTCCCCCGGTGACATCGGCGATTTTCTGCAGGGTTTCTTCATCGATTTCGCTGGGCACATAGACATAACGCTTGCCGAAAATAGGATCATCGACCGGCATCATGACATTGCCGGTTTTGCCGACGCCAATCGTATAGACTTTGATGCCCATTGTTTCCGCAATATTGGCCGCAGTGACCGGATCGATTTCCCAAACATTGTTGACACCATCGGTAAGGAGAACGATAACCTTGGATTTGGCCTCAGAGTTTTTCAGACGGTTGACCGATGATGCCACTGCCAGTCCAATCGCGGTGCCATCTTCGATCTGCCCGAAATTAACCTGGGCTAAAAAATCCCTAAGGATACCATAGTCAAGTGTCAACGGGCACTGAGTAAATGCCGCCCGGGCAAACACCACCAGGCCGATTCGATCGTTGGTGCGGCGCTGAATGAAACTTTCGATTTCTTCCTTGGCGACATAAAGTCGGTTATGCGGCTTGAAATCTTCGGCTTTCATCGAGCTGGAGATATCAAGGGCCAGGACGATATCGATACCCTCGGCCGTGATATCACGCTGCTGACTGCCGGCTTGCGGACGGGCCATGGCGACGAATAAAAACGCGACCGCCAGTATCCGCAGAATCGACAACAACGGCCGCAAACGCTGCCGCAACGATCGGGAGCGAGTTTTAACCAGCGAGATATCGCTGTAGCGAACCGATGCGGTCGTCTTCGGCTGCCGGGCGATAGCATACCAGATCATCAGGGCGACCACGATCGCACCGACCAATAGAATCAACCAGCCCGGCACGTGCAGGAAGATCATATCCCAACCTTCGAATTTGAGGATGTTCACGAGCGGTCATCCTCCTTTCTGGTATCGAAATATTCCTGCAATTCCGGCGGCGCAAAACGGAGATCATCGGTACGCCCGGAGCTATTGGTGGAAGTTGATGATGACATGGCCAGCTGCTGCGTTATCTCCTCGCGCAACGGCATCAGAGTATACTCGCGAGTCGTATCTACCAGTTCATACGCCTGAGTCCAGTCGGCCTCGGGCTGATTTGGCTCCGGCTTTTGTTTGGCGAATTTGATCAAATCGGCCCCGGACAGAAAGCTGATGATGGCATCACGATGACCCTTATCGAAATCGACGTCATTGAAGTACTCATCGATTTCTTCAGTAGTCAGATCGATGGCATTGAAGCCGAACTTACGGCCAAGATATTTCCGGAATATCTCCGTCAATTCGAAATAGAACAGCTTGGTCTCGCCCTTTTCCGGCAAATTCTTTTGTTTGAGCATAGCCAGGTCTGAATACGCGATCTCCCAGGGCGGGCGGGTGTCTTTTTCTTCGGCTTCTTTCTTGTGGCGATGCCGCAGCCATCCGATAATCGCGGCGGCAATCAGTATCGCCAGCAAGGCTCCAATTATGATAGCGTTCCGGCGACTTTCTCCACCGAGTGATACCGGCGGGCGCTCGGGACGCAGATTTACATTCAGCGAATCGGCATCGGGACCGAGCATTGATTTGACCGTTATCGTAATCGGAGAGGCATTGATTACTTTCGCGACGGAATCGGCACCGACGTACTCGATCGGCAGCGGCGGGATTTTATACTCGCCGGTCGTAAATGTGCGAATTTTGAATTCCAAAGTCTGCCGCATCCGTCCGCCGGATATCTTCTTTTCTTCGCCGACATGGTAATCTTTGACATCAAAGTAGCCCAGGTTAGCCCCGACCAGCGGCGGCGTGACATCGAGGGAACTATCGCGCTCGATCGTGACCATATAGGTGATAACATCACCGATATAAACCGTTTGGCGATCAACCGCTTCGGTGACAATTATTTGATCCTGACCGACAATCGCTGCCACCAGGAGCATCATCAATACAACCGTTATAATATGTATCCGACTCACCCGCACTTACTTCCTCCCGTAAATCCGATAGCGGTCGATTTCTTCCACAAGCACATAAAAGGAATCACAGGCTGCTTGCATATACGTCGCCGGTGTATCAAGAACAATGATATATTCGGGTATCTGCAGGGCCATAATCCTGTTGAGATAATCCGGTGTCGCCAGATGATAGCGCGCTACGTCCTCGGCCGGAAACGGCAATGGATACGCATATCCGACAAACTCGGTCCTGTCGACAACATCACGCCCCCCGGCCAGCGCCAGTCCCGGCAAATCGGCCAGCACCGGTGCAGTGGCCGAGGAATCTTTGATAAAGCGTCCGACCTCGCGGATAGTGCTGAGCATGCTGTGATTATCGAAAGGGCGTGCGCCTCCGATAAATATCACAATGTACGGAATCACGCCCAGCAGATAGATTGCTGCAATGATGCCGATCCGCCATCGCCGCATAATAAACGGTTTCAATCGTTCAACCACAGGAACAGACCCCAGCAGCACAAATGGTATCGCCTGAACGAAGTATTGCTGATGGATCGGGGCCGGAATCAGATATACAACAACCAATATCGTCGCGACAACACTGGCGGCAATAAATCGAAATCCGCTCCGTCGGGTCAGGAGATTCCAGACAGCCGCGACAAATAGAATCATCGTTGCCAGAAGCTGCGGATTGATCAGCATCTTCGCGATCGTTTTCAGCTTCGACAACACTACCGGTCCCGAGGGCGACTCGACATCCCGAATAAGATGGAAACCGAGATTATTGAAATAGAATCGTTCGGGATCATAGAACCATAGACGCAGAGTAGGCATAGAAACCAGCACGACAGCACTCAGCATCAAAAGAGTAGTTACCACCATGCGACCGTCGGAGCGCAGCGCACCGATAGCAATGACTGCCGGCAGTACCGGCACCAACACCAGCCGCATATTGACCGCCAGCGCAGCCGCCATAGCCGCCCCGATAGCAGTGAAGCTGTTCTGCTGTCGCGGCAAAAACAGGAAGGCAAAGGCCGCAAGAAGTAGAAAATCGGTCCAGGGGTATGGTTTCACAACACTGTGAAATGATATAATCAGGCCACTGAAGGCATATAAAAAGAACAACCCGGCGGCAACATCGAGATCTTTGGTAAAACGCCGCAGGAGCAGCAGGAATACAACTGCTGCCGCTATGGCGACAGCCACCGAGGCCGCCCGTGCAGCCATAATTGATGCGAATCCGCCGCCCGTCAATGGCGCGATGAGGATTGGGTAATAGGGCATCTGCGGATAGAAGAAATCGCTGTAAAGCAGCCGTCCCTGTGCAACTTCCCGGGCCGCCGAGAGATAGAAGCCCTCGTCGTTGTCCATCAGTCGCATCGAAGCAAACCATACCAGAAGCAATGCATGGCATACCAGCAGCCCCAGAATAATCAATTTCGTCTGTTTGCTTGCGACAGTCATATCGGTCTTTTCTACACGCTGCGATAATAGTCTCAGCGCCGTTTTTCCCGCATCTTGAAAAACTGAATCAACGGCACGATATAGGAACGATCCGTTCGGATCTGGATAAAATCGAGATCCATCAACCGGAAATCACGCTGCAGTTTGCCGTTGGCTTCCTCGGCCTGCTGCATAAATTCGCGGCGGAAATCAGGTGAGGTGGTATCGATCAACACGATTTCGCCGGTTTCCGCATCTTCCAGTTCAATCAGGCCATAATTACCGAATTCAATCTCGCGCGGATCGGTGATTTTCAAAGCGATGATATCGTGCTTTTTATTGGCGATGCGCAGCGGGGTGTAGAAATCCTCGGACAAAAAGTCGGAAATCAGAAACACAACCGACTTGCGCTTGGTCACGCGATTGAAAAATTCCAGCGCCCCGGCGATATCGGTTTTGGTATGCTGCGGCTCGAAATAGAGCACTTCGCGGATTAAACGCAACACATGGCCCTTGCCCTTTTGCGGCGGTATGAACTTCTCGATTTCATCGGTGAAAATAATCAGTCCGACCTTGTCGTTGTTTTTGATCGCCGAAAACGCCAGCAGAGCGCACAATTCCGCGGCCAGTTCTTCCTTATACTTCTCATAAGTGCCGAAGCGACCGGAGGATGAGGCATCGACCAGCAGCATCACCGTCAGTTCACGCTCTTCCTTGAATTTCTTGATATGCGGCATGCCGGTGCGGGCGGTGACATTCCAGTCGATCAGGCGGATATCATCCCCGACAGCATACTCCCGCACCTCCTCAAATTCCATCCCCTGGCCCTTGAAGGTGGAATGGTATTCACCCGAGAAGAGATCATTGACCAGCCGCCGCGTCCGTATTTCAATACGGCGGACCTTTTTGAATATTTCCTTTCCGACCATGGCTGCTATTACGGCACCTCAATAGTATCGAAAATAGTCTGGATAAGGTCATCGGATGTCTTCTCTTCCGCCTCGGCCTCATACGTCACGATGATACGATGCCGCAGGACATCATGGCCGATCGCCTTGACATCTTCAGGCGTGATATACCCGCGTCCTTTGAGAAACGCCCGCGCCTTGGCCGCCAGATTCAGGTAAATCGTGGCGCGCGGCGAAGCCCCAAAGGAGATCAGATCGGTCAGCGAATCGAGACCATAGCGCGATGGTTCCCGGGTGGCGAACACAATATTGAGGATATAGTCTTTGACTTTTTCATCGACGTAGATTTTCGATACAATCTTGCGGGCCTCAATTATCGACATGAGGTCGACCGACTGTGTGACGTTATGGGTTTCGCCGACAGTCATCATGTCCATGATCTTCCGCTCTTCTTCCTGCGACGGATACGTGATTTTTAGCTTGAGCATGAAACGGTCGACCTGGGCTTCCGGCAACGGATAGGTTCCCTCCTGTTCAATCGGGTTCTGGGTAGCCAGAACTAAAAATGGGATATCCAGCGGGAAGGTCGTATCGCCGATCGTGACCTGTCGTTCCTGCATCGCTTCAAGCAGTGCCGATTGAACTTTGGCGGGGGCGCGATTGATTTCATCGGCCAGGATGATATTGGAGAAGATCGGGCCTTTTTTGATGGTGAATTCAGCCTTCTGCGGGTTGTAGATCATCGTGCCCAGTAAATCAGCCGGGAGCAGATCAGGCGTAAACTGGATGCGCTTGAAATCCACCCGTATTGCCTGGGCCAGTGATTTGACCGCAAGCGTCTTGGCTAATCCGGGGACGCCTTCGAGCAGGATGTGACCATCAGCCAGCAGACCGATCATGAGCCGCTCGATCATATGTTTCTGACCAACGACGACTGTTGAAAGTTCACGGGTCAACTCTTCGATAAAGCCCGATTTCTGTTCTACTTCTTCCTGAATCTGTCGAATATCCAGATCCATCTATGCCTCCATCTATTTCTGAGTCGCTTTTTGTTCGAAAAAAGAAATTACTGCTATGTATGTGGATTCTATTTGCTCCGATGTAGGAGATATCGGCTGAAACTTAACATCCTGACATTTCTCAATCCACGACGTCAATTTGACTTTTTCCTCACTGTCGTCCAGTTCCGCTATCGCCTCAAGAACTTCCTGCCCGGTTTTCCCGGCCAGGTGCAGGCTGTGTTCTGTCTCAAGATACCGAATCAGCAGCCGGTAGAGCCGTGAATAAAACTGCTTGCCTTCAGATACGGTCTCGCGCCTGATCTGTTCCAGTTCATTAATCAGCGGCCGCTGTGTGTCCTTTTCGGTGTCCTCTCGCCTGCGGGGTCCGGAAACTGCCCAGATTAGACCTCCGCAACCCAGTACGACAACAGCCAGCAATATACCGATGATTATATCCTGTGGCCGGGTGCGAGTCGGTTTCGGGATGGGCTTGTCTATCTCGACAGTAATCCGGCCGGTTTCAAGGGTATGGGACTCTCCGGTTTCGCGGTTTTGGGCGGTGATGACTATCGGTTCAATAACACCGGTACCATAGTCGATCGGTTTGAGATAATACGTATAGATTCGGGTAGTAATTTCATCGCCATCATCATTCCGGCCGCTGGAAATAGACGTCGCTGATCCTGCCGCCTCGAGCTTTTGCAGAGTCGGTGTAGGATAGGCATCCAGTTCATACAAATATGGTTCCCCCTGCCAACTGAGCCGCACGGTCAGAGTATCGGTATTTTCAAAGGCTATCGCGACCGAAGAAACCTCAGCCGATAATTCAATATTTTTGGCTTCCACGCCGCTGATCGAAAGAACCAGACAGAAGCTGATGAACCATCCTGCAAGAGTGATAACTTTTTCCATAATAAGCACTTAATAAAGCGGCCAGGGTATCTGCCGTCAAGTTTAAAGCTGTCCTCCATTACTCGTTTTATACCGCTGGGACGGCGAAAGTTTTCAAGAAAAATTCCCCGAATATTGTTATCAATACGCCTTGCCCACCAGTAACGCGGCCAACGCCGGCAGCATCTGCAGCTTGATCAGCAGTGCTATTTTGCCGACATTTGATTGACCGGCGGGAAAAAACAATAGCAGAATTTCGACAAATAGCGGTGCCAGGACCATAATTCCGACTATGATCATAAAGAGATCAGAAAACCATCCCCGGAGCCAGGATGCAATACAAACAACGCTTAATATGATAGCCGAAACCATAGCTACCAAAGCGGCCGAGGATTGACCATATTTAATGGGCAGCGTTTTGCTGCCGGTCCGAGCGTCCCCCTCGGCATCGGCCATATCTTTGACTATTTCCCGACTGAAATGCATGCAGAATGCGAATATTCCGGCCAAAATCGGCCCGGGCACGGCGACAACGGCTGCCAGGCCATAGGCAGAGGCTGCAAAGACAAACGGCAAACCGCCAAGGAGGGCTACGACGACATTGCCGGCCACCATGATGTGTTTTAAAGAAAGGTCGTACCAAATCAATCCGATGATCGCTCCGGCGGCCAGAAGTCTCCCGGGCCACGACATGGGGATCATCAATCCCAGCGCAACCAGGAAAAACAGGGCGGCAAAGACATACGCCTGCCCGGAAGACAATGTTCCCATTGGCAATGGACGGTGCGGGTGATTGGTTTTATCAGATGAATAATCAACAATGTCGTTGAGGATGTTGCCGAATCCGCAGATAAAGAACGCCGCGGCGGGGTAGATATAATTCAACGGAGCGAGCTGATCTCCGGGCAGCAAATAATACCCGACTATAACCCCGAAGGCCGCAATCAGGCAGTTGCCCAGGCGCATCACGGCGCAATATGCCACCAGTAATCTCATATCTGAATCTCCGGAAGCCTAAGCGGTGAGTCAACTTAAAAGCGGGTGATGAGTGTCACATGCACTTTGCCATCGTTGAAGCTGTCTCCCTCGCCCCAGCCGAATTCGATTTTGGCACTGGCCGACCGTGAGCCGGCAAACAACCCAAAACCGGAAGCGAGAAAGATGTCATCGATGGTTTCGAGGGGATCATCTCCGGCTGATTGGCGGCCATAAACATATCCAATATCAAAAAACGGATACATCGCAAATTCGCGCGATGGTCTCAACCGCAGTTCGATCTGGCCCAGGGCAATGCGCTGTCCGGCAAAACGGTTCTCGGTATATCCGCGCAGAGAATTATGTCCGCCCAGCTTGTATAATTCCGACAAGTCCGGCAAATCGCGATCAGTGAGCAGAATTTTCGCATGGCCATGAAGATGGAAAACCAACCGCGGCAGCAGGGGAACGTAAGCGTGGCCATCGATTTCAAACGACGATTCATCATCGATGTTTTCAGTGCCGTCGCGGCCACTTTCCGATACACGGTGGATAAAGGCGGCCCGCAGCGATGTGGTGTAACCCGACCGTGGATTGACCGGTTCCTTCAGACTGGAAGTAAGATATCCCACAGTGGCCATCAATCTCGTCACGCGATTCTGGGATGCCAGTTGGGGATCAACGCGATGCCACTGTGCACCGGCGCTGAACCGTGTATCGCGGCGACTCAAAAGTGATATATCAATACCGAGTTCAAATTCATTATATGATGAATCATAATCCTGTTGCGAGACGGTGAATGCCGCCTCCACATGGCTCGGTATAAAAAATGGTTGAGCATAGGAAAATTCCACCAGGGATGAAAAGCGATCCTTGCGATCATACAGCAGTCGGATTTTACGACCCGAACCGAATAAATTGGCCGATTCAAACAAAATCCGACCAACAAAACCGCCCGATTGATTTCCCTGTTCGGGAACATACCCGCCACCGAACTGCACCTGGTTGGACTTGTACTCACTTAGATAATACACCAGTTGCGCTGCCTGATAATCAGGTGTCGGAATCACGCGCGGTCCGGAATCTACCGCCAGATAACCGCCCTTCTCCAGATTGTCAACAGTGCTGGCCAGCAATCCCGGACTCAGGCTGTCGCCGGATTGCACCCCGGCCAGTCTGGCCAGGAATGTACGATTCATCCGTCCCGCCCCCTTGAAACGAACCTGATCGACGCCAACCTGTGTACCGGTAATCAGCCGAAAGGCCAGATTGAGTCGCAGCGAATCCAGAGAAGCCCTATCCAGGGACAGCGATGCGAAGTAGTAACCATCGTCCCACCACTGCTCCAGTAATTCAGTACGGATTGCATTGATCTGTTCCTGACCGGCAGGACGGTCAAAATTGTTACTTGTATCGGTTTCGATTACACCATCGTATGGTATCGTTGTTATCGCGACCTGCCCGATACGGTATTGCGGTCCGGATGTTACAAATATCGAATCATTTCGCTTGAGTATTTTATAATCGAAATAGCCGAGAGTTTCCAGGACTGATCCCATACTGTCGGCAACACGTGAGGTCTGTAGTATTTTGAAAACGTCTTGCAGCCGGCGGCAGGTAGTACTTGACAATGCCTCATCGCATACAACCGTCTCTCCGGCCGCACGGGACAGCCCGGCACAGTATCCAAGCACAGCAAGCAGCATCACCATGTTCAGCCTAAAAACGTGCAACCAGTTCTCCTCGTCCGATGAATTCCGATGGTGCATTTTCAAAGAAGCGATTTTTTATGTTCAGTGACAGCCGCATCTTTTGACCGATATCGTAATTGACTCTCAGATCCAGTAATCCCGATTGCCCAAAACGGCGACCATCGGTAATCAGGTATTCTGGTTGATCGAAGGGTTGTTTCCGGGTGATACGTGAAAACTCGGTTGTAAAACGGATCTCTCCGGTACCCTTGCGCCGAAAGACCAGTTCATTGCCGATAATAACCCCCTCAGCTCGACCGATTGACGAACGAGCCGTGAGGCTCAGATAGGCCGCCTGTGGTGTCCAGCGCAAAACACCCTCGGTTATTATGGCTGCCGTCCGATATTTACGTTCAATCAGTTCCAGCGGTACAAAACCCAGGCCGGATTCGCTGGTCCATTTTTCGCGCCATTCAACTTCCATCCGCAAATCCTCAAATGGTTCAGCTTTGAATGTAATCGTATGCGACTTATTCAGGCGATACAAGTCACCGGGAGGGGCCTGTTCGTTAAACTGATTGATAAAGGCATAATTCAGCACATAAAAATTGGCCACAGGCCAGACCAGGGCCTGATACGATTCCTGCACACGGCGGCTGAGAAAATCGCTTTCCGACGGACTCACCCAGGGCGCCAGCCAGGTCATGGTACGGGTATCGTTTCCACTGATTTCTTCCCGCACGCTGGTGCGCACACGGAAGGCCACGAGTGAAAATGCCTGCTTCAGTTTCGATACAACCGGCCATCGTCCGGGATAGAGAGTCACGCTATGTGTTTTCTCCGCAACGAGCACATCGGTAAATTCGCCGGTTTCCTCAGTGACGCGAATATAGTCGCCATCGGGATCAGGCAAAAACTGATCATCTTCAAAGCGATAGTCCCCCTCACCATTTCCGACTTCGAGATACCGGAAACTGAGATTGCGGGCACTTTCATCATTCTGGCGATACTCCGCCCGAATGCTTATCCAGCCCGATTGCGGCGTATATCGCAGGCCGGTCTGAAACAGCCGCTGGCTGCGATCGGTCCGGTCGCTGTCCAGACGGTGCTGCTCGAGGTATCGTCCCCGAATCGAGATTGCCAGGCGACCGAACCGTTCCTCGGAAACAACCTCGATCTGATCCAAACGGGGGCCGCGGAGTTCTGTACTTCCCAGATTGTATTCAAGACGGCGCGAGACTACGACTGTCGTCCGGCGAATGCCGAAAGTGACCATGTGCTGATGGAATCTTTCGCCATCGGGGATACTGTCGAAATAATTCTCCCGGGTTTCACGTTGAAAAGAATAGGCCAGGCGCAGAGGAGTCATGAGACTGATACCGCTTCCGGCCCGGATATTCTGATATCGTCCGGTTATGCGATCGGTCGCGTCATCATAGCTCTCGCTTTTGAGAATTGTCAGCGATGGCTCAATCCCCCACTCCGGACGCCATTCGATTTTACTCCCGACCTGATAAGCCCGAATATTATCGGCGAATCTAATAAATCCGCCGGATCCCTCGATGGAGATTTTGGTGAGCTTGAATATGGTGCGGGTATTGCCATAGAATTCATCGCCCTGCGGCAATAATATCGGCAGTGACCAGGTGCGAAAAAAATCCGGCGTGTATAGCCGTGCATTGGGTAAAAATCCCTTCTGACGAAAACGGCTGTCGAGACTTACTTCCCATGTGCCACGCAGATGATGGTAGCTGGCTTTAACCAGACTGTGGTGATTATCCTGGTCATCCAGCGGCGAAACCAGATTCGGGTCACGGATACTGGCCTGATAGGAAAGCGTAAAACGGCCGCGGTCGTATGGCCTGATATCCAGTGCGGCAGACACGAAGTCAGTTCTGGATGGCAACGGAATAAACACCACCGGCAGATACCCCCCCTGCCCCGCGCCCACAAATTCATACACATCACCACCGAGATACCGGTAGTCGCCATGGCCGGCCCCCACGTTGGAAAACGTGACCCGGTATTCTCCGGCGCCCTCACCAATGAACTGATAGATGGGTCGGCCCAGTGAGTCAGTGGTTTGAACGTATGGTCCGGTGCTGTCGGCCACAGCCCCATCGCGTTGCGCCAGCGAGGTCGAGTCGCCGGCCTGTTCGAGGATGATCTGTTCTGTCTCCGAGAGTGAACCGAAGCGAAGGCGGTTCTTCTCATCGCTTTCGCGACGAAATCCGAAAGACAATGAGACAACACTGTCGCCAAACTGCACATCGCCGATGGCGTCGAGAGTAACCCGCTGATAGTCGCTGGACGATGCCTCGTAGTCGATCTCGATGCGACTTCGCGAAGTAATCAGGATCGATGGCGAAAAGGTAATACGACCGGAGGCATAATCCATGACATAATGTCGATCGCTGCCGCTTTCCAGACGGCGGCCGTCGACATAGACCCTCTCCGATCCGGGCACGACACCGGCCGGGCGGCTATCGCGACCGGTGAGCTGATATGGCCCCTGGCGGCCGTCGACGCCGCGCAGTGAGATGGATTGATATTCACCGAGGGGGCGTCCAATGTCGGCGCCGATGGTAGTCTGCTTGGAAAAGTAGGTCGCCCCCACCCCGGTCATCCGTTTTTCCGGGAGATTCGCCACCGGCAGCGTGCGAATATCGCCGCCGGTCGCTTTGACGTGGCGTCCACTGATTTCAAAAAAATAGCTGTCGAGTTCGGAGAGAATTGTCGTTCCGCCCAGGCCGCGCAGGGTACTGCCGACTGAACCAAGTCGATCGGAAATCGAGCCGCGTATGCGCAGGCTGTCAGTAAAAGTGGCCTCAAACTCGACGTTCAACCCTTGAGAAAAACGGCTGCCGCCGGACTGCCCGACCGCCATACTGAATGATTTATTGCCGGAGAGATCAAAAGTCAGCAAACCCGGTGATTTGCCGTGTTGTTTGGCATCCTGTATTGCCAGTTCCCGAGGTTTCAGCGAAACCTGTCCGCGTTCGACAGCATGGCCGACTGTCTGAACCAGCCATTCGGGCAGCCGATACAGCGAAATTGTAATAGAATCGCATCTGACCGAATCGGCAAACACAACCCGTCCAAGGCGATAGTCGATTGCATATTGGATATCACGGGTGAGCATGCCGCCGTCGCACCAGACCGTATCGGACATCGCCGCCACCGGTCCGATTCCCGAAGACAAAATTGCGTGCGGTGCAGTCTTTGCTATTGCGATATGGAACTGCTCGGCTCGAAGCGTCTGAGGGCACAACGAACAAAGAATATAAATCAGGGTAACAACACAAGGGGTGATATCGACGGGAAATCGTATGGATCTACTTCCCGGCGTAGATGATTTTGTAGATGAGGATACGGTCATTGGCGCCATCGGCAACAAACAAACGATTTCTGGGCGCCATAGCAAGCGCAGTTATTTCACCAAAGGCCGCGGGGTCGGACTGGGAATGGGAAATGCTTAACTGGACGTCACCAGCGGCATTCAACACCAGCAATTTGCGGCTTGGCTTATCAAATACCCATAAGCTGCCGGTTTCTTCAAGGGCAATGGTTGTCGGCCGTTCCAGGCTGTCGGATTCAACATCATCAATATAATTGCCAAGGTCGTCATAGATCGTAATCCGGCCATTCCCGGCATCGGCCACATACAAAAACTCACGATAATCGATATCGATGTCAAGCGGTTCCAAAAGCGACCCGGCGCCATAGCCAAAATCGCCAATGTACCGGCTGAAACGATTGAAATTATCCATCCGCACCAGGCGGGAATTATCATAATCGGCAACAGTTATTTCTCCGAGTTGCGAGATGACAATCCCGCTGAGGGCGCCCTCGTTCGGGATGATTGCATCCGGCTCCTCTTCGACCGGTATCTCTTCGATAAATCCGAGGTTGGCGTCCAGTCGCACCACCCGATGATTGCGGCTGTCGGCCACATAGAGATTAAGGCCGCGATCAAGATAAAGATCCATCGGCCGATGAAATCGTCCGATCCCGAGACCATAGCTGCCGTAATCACGGACCGGGGTACGATCAATACCGAATTTTATGATGCGATGATTATCAGTATCAGCGACATAAAATTCATCGTTGCGGGAGACCGCCAGTCCCGATGGATTGGCCAGAGGAGCGCCCAGGACCAGGCCGGAGATTTCAGATTCGAGTTCAAGACCGACCGGTTGGATGTCGGCGCGGCGGTTTTCCGCGGGGGGCTGTTGCTTCCCGGCCTGACAGGAAACAAGCGATAGAAGGCATAGTATGAAAATTACTGATCGCATATATTAAAAACGGCGAGCAATTGATATCCCTACCCGGGGGTTTTCGGAAAACACATCGGAATCGATGTTCAGCTTATAATCGCCGAATTCGGTAATCGATCGCGCCTGCCGGTTGACGGCTTTGACTGTCCGGTACGTATCGATCCCGGCAATGACTCGATTGACGAACGCCAATGCCAGCAGGAAATTGGAATTGCGTTCGGCGCGTTTTGAATCCTCCACCAGTTCCTTGTAGTGCAGACGATCGGTGTCGGATTCCCATTGCCAGTAATTTTCGGGGGTATCGGATAACCCGCTGCGTTCCGGAAAAAACAGCAGGCCGAGCTGATTGAATTCATCGCGAGACTCGTAGAATCCGACCCAGTCATAAAATTCATTACTGCGGTCGCCCGGCGGCAGTCCCGCGCGCGCGGTGGCGAACGCCTGGAAATCATCTTCTTTCCAGTCGCCGTAAACGCGATAGGCGATAAACCCGGCCCAGATACCAAGTTCGGCGCCCATAAAGACCTGTCCCCGAAATTTGGCCCCGGCATAATACTGGCCGGCACCAGGAAAGAGAATCGACAGCAGCATCGCTTTCTGCATCGAGACTTTTTCCGGTCGATCCTGCCGGTCGTCACCCAGAGGGTTCTTTCTGACATCACGCATATCCAAATCGACATCACCGGCTGAGAAGGCCAGATATGGCGCTGTGACCGGCGAATAAACCGGCTGCGTCAGGTCAATCGGTGCCACATCGCCGCCCTGATCGGCAAGGCCGATGCCGGCGCAGACAAGACACATGCTTACAAGAATCAGAATTCGCATAGGATTAAAACTTATATGTCATGGTTAACATCGGCAGCCGTTCATTATCGATCGTGACCATTTCGGCCTTGAACGACACCCCGCCGGCCAGTTTATCAAGTTGTCTATTATGGCTCCGCGCTGCCAGGGCCGCTTCGAAACCGGAGATGACATGGTTGATCATGATCACATACAGCATTGCCCGGCCGCGATCGTATTCCTTTTCGGCATCGGCTTTCATGTCTTCGTATATGAACCGGCGAGCTGAATACGCGGTGTGATATGCTTCCGATCCCGGACTTGATGAAAGCGGCGGATCGACATCATCCCAGCCAAAGACAAACTGGTTATATTTCCCGATCATTTCATAATACTGCTGGGTTTTGGTATCCGGGAGATGATGCGTGAAACTGCTGATATCATCATCATCGCGCGTATCCCAGTTCAACTCAAGATAATCTTCATAGCTATCTTGCGACCAGTGGGTATTGGCGAAATTCTCGAACAGGATAGTTTTATCATCGCCATTGCTGTCCCAGGAAAGATGCCCCGCCCACGAGAGTGCTTCGACACCAAAGAAGGCCAGCGCCTTGAGGGCCGAGCCATTGTACAACTGCCCGGCGCCCGGCAAAAGCAGCGAGTAGATAAATGCCCGCGTCGTACTTTTGCGCCGGAGGCCGTCGCCCTCTCCTTGATTTCTGGTCTCCCGAATGTCCAGGCTGGCAAACTCGAGTCCGACCATCTGATGAGACAATGATTCCCGCTGCTGTTTGGCAACTTCAGAGAAATAACTGTCGACAGTCGGCAGTTCAGATTTAAACGGCGGCAGCGCCCGCGAATCTGTGGCTGATGCAAAACCCGCGCAGAGTAGCGCGCCCAAAACCGGTATCACACATGTAAGTACACGACACATAAATCGCGACATACAGCCTCCTATTTCACGACAGCGATAGCGGTAAAAACAACCGCCTGATCGCCGTTGTCAAGCGCATTGGCTTCAAGGCGGCAGTGATAGACACCCGACGCCACACTCGACACATCCCAGATAAATTCATCATCGACATTGCCGGTACTGATACGGCGCGTCAATGTTTCCACGATATCGCCAATAGCATCAAAGATCGTCACAGTGATATCGGCCGGCTGATTGACGTAATACCGGATACGGGTTTCGTTACCGGTAGCCGGATTGGGATAATTAAAGAACTTATTCTCGGGCACAAAATCGGCCAGCGCCGTTTCCGCACCCAGCTTTTCCAGCGTCAGATAGGAACTGCCATCGGCCGTCGCCGAAGCCATCGGCCAGAACGCGACATTGTCGGTCCACGCTGTCTTCCACGCTGACAACCAACCGTCGGCCCCGCCAACCACCAGCAGGCCGTTGGCGCCGGATTTCATATGCAATGGCGCTGAGACACCAAAGATGACATCAGAGGGACCACGGACACCTTTGGCCCCGACCGGCAACGGATAACCCTGAACCCGCAATTCACCGGGAGCGGCGACATACAGGCGATAGTAGTAATTTTGAATATTGTACTCGGCCACGACCAGAGTGGTTTCGGGCGGTGTAACAGTTGTATCAATCAGGCGGCCGGTCTGTGTCCGGGTACTGAAGAGCGAATCAAAAGTGATAACCGCGATATCGGGATCACCATCGCCGGTAAAATCCGACACGATCGGCGTCGTAATTACGACCTGCCCCGGATAGCCCCGATCGAGCTTGTGCGGGAAATCCAGCGGGGCCAGTCCCTGGCGGGTCAGGCCATGAATCATGTTCGTCCCCGGAATCAACAGTTCCGGGAAGCCATCGCCGGAAACATCAGCCACCGATGGTCTCGCGGCCACAGTATCGCCAATCGAGACACCATAGAGTGGTGAGTATTCTTCAAGACCGCTACTGGTAATGCTTACAGCGTAGACTCTGCCATCAGGAGTAACCGTTGCGATTTCGGTGTTGCCATCGCGATCGAAATCGGTCGCAATCGGCGGGTACAGTAAGTCTTCATTAATCGGAAGGGCGCCGGCCACACTGGTTCCGCCAGTCCACAGGACGACCGTATGGGTGCCGCTTCCTTTCGAAACAACAGCGATTCCGCCATCATACTGGCAGGCACCGACTACCTGACCCAGGAGAGGAATCGTATCCAGGGGAGTAGGATTGTCCCAATCAGAGTAAATTAGAAATCCCGCATCGTAAATTGATGCCACAATACCAGCAGCGGTATCCCCGATAATCGCCCGGATAGCACCAATACCGGGAGTCGTGGCCTGCCATTTTAATTCTGCACGGCCGTCATGGACAAAACCGGCACTGGTATCGAAGACGTTAAAGGCATACACATCGCCTTCCTCGGTACCAATCAGCACCAGCGTCGTATCTTCGAATGTCAGCACTACCGGGGAGCAGGAAATGTTTTCATCAACTTCAGCAAACACCGGCATGGCGGCATAGGATGTATCGGATGGTTTTTCATCGAAAGCATCAGTGACACCCTGTATGGTGCTGAAAATAGTATCGATATCGAACTGTGCGAAGGCAGCCTCGGCGGGAAGATAGTCGGCGCCATCGCCCCCCGCTGCCAGTAGCCGTTTGCCCGAGACCGACAGGATTTCATCGACACCATCGCCATCGAGGTCAGCCGCAATGGGCGGAATCGATGGATTCGGCGGCAACGAGACACGTCTCGGGAAGTTGTCGGCGAGAAGACCCTGCCTCAAATCGAAGGTCATGGTTAATCCGGGCGCCGAGACATTGAAAATTTCAATATGGGTTTCGGCATCGTCGCGGGAAGTTGTGGCCGGAAGTGTATTGGCACCAAGACGGGTATTGTTGCCGGCATAATAGAGATCTTCGGGCTTGCCGTAGCCGGAATAATAACTCCCGCCGAAATTGACGATACCGTCGGCTTCCACCAGTGTCATAAAACGGCGCCGGGTGTCCCATTGCAGGGTGTTGGCGTCGAAGTTGTTATTGAAAATATCAAACGGATAATAATCGAGAGCCGCCACTGATTCATCAATATGCCAGATAATCAGCCCGCTGGAGCCCTCCGGCAAATTGTTGTCGTACTCCGCGACCGGGATCAACGGCCCGTTTTCCGTCTCACGGATCACCGGTCCCAGGATGACATTGGTAGCACTGTCCTGCTGCAATCCGAACTGAATACCCTGCCGGGTGTACTCATCGCCCTGGCGGCGATTTTCAATCAGGTAATACTCGGTGGCTGAAATTGGAATTTTGGCAATCTTGATCCCGGGATCGTCGCGCAATTTGGCGGCAACGATTTCTATTGAAGTCCCTTGTCGGAATTCTTGAACTTCATCGAATCCGAGATATGCTCGCGACCAGGCATTCGGATACAACGGCACCGTGCCGAAGGTCCCGACACCATAGGTGGGAAAAATTACCGCCTGATGGGCGCCATTGTCGTCCATTAAAGCAAAATCACCAAGCTGGGTAAAAAACGTCTCGGTATTATAGAGATCGACCAGGCCCAGCTGGTGGCCGAACTCGTGCACCAGAACCGCATTCATGACCGTTGCCCGATTATCCTGACTCATCGTTTCGGGCATAATCATCGCTTCGAGCACCGTATCCACACCGACTATGGTGGTATCATCGCCGACAATTGATGTATCCGGATCG